>CAJXLD010000062.1 GCA_913055595.1 uncultured Altererythrobacter sp. | reverse complement strand
GACGCATAGCTCAGTTGGTAGAGCAGCTGACTCTTAATCAGCGGGTCCTAGGTTCGAGCCCTAGTGCGTCCACCATTCCCTTTCCCATAACGCTCGCGAATGTTCGCAATTGGGTAGAAAGCGGACATTACCATCACCACTTTCCTACACAGTCATGCACGACCTAATTCACTCGCGTAGTAGCGCGATGGAGCTCCCCAAAGTGCCCGTTCGCGAAAGGTCACACCCCAGGCACCCAAAATCGCCTAAGAACGCCGCAATTGCTGGCTTTGCGGCGTAAGGTCACAGGCAAAACATCGCCGTTCCGTGTAAGCTTCCATTGCCTTTTGCCGCGTCTCTGCGCAGGGATGGAGGCGAGCACCAAGCTAGGGAGAGAATGTGGTGAGTATCCTTGAAGGTCGTGTCGCTGTTGTTACCGGGGCCAGTTCGGGCATTGGCGAGGCCTGTGCGTTGGGCTTTGTCGAAAAGGGCGCGAAGGTGGTTCTGGCTGCCCGCCGCGTCGAGCGCCTGTCTGCACTGGTCGAGAAGATCGAGGGCATGGGTGGCGAAGCTTTGGCAGTGGCAACCGATGTGACGGACGAGGATGCGGTGGCCAACCTGTTTGCGGAAGCGGTCGCGCGTTTCGGCACGGTCGATGTTTTGATCAACAACGCCGGGATCGCCGAGAACGTTCCCGTCCAGGACACCTCGCTCGACCATTGGAACAAGGTGATCGGCACCAACCTCACCAGTGCGTTCCTGTGCAGCAAGCATGCCTGGCCGATCTTCAAGAAGGGAGGGCATGGCCGCATCGTCAATGTTGGCTCGATCTCCGCCAAGGTGCCGCGCAAGGAATGCCCGTCCTACACCGCCAGCAAGTTCGGTCTTGCCGGACTGACCCATGCAATGGCGCTGGACGGGCGGGACGACAATATCGCCGTGTCGATCTTCCATCCGGGTATCGTCGCCACCGAAATCATGCCGGGATCGGTAAAGTTGCCGGACAATTTCGCGGCAACGCCGGAAGAGGCCGCGGGCATCATCATCCACATGTGCGACATGCCCGATTACATCAATTTCTACGAAGCGCTGATGGTGCAGAACAAGCTGCCCTTCCTCGGGCGCGGCTGAGCCACATGGCCGACGATCTCGGCTGCTGGAATATCGCCGACCTGCACGCAAAGGCGCGCAGGCGGTTGCCGCTGGGCATTTGGGAATATCTCGAGCGCGGGGTGGAGGACGAGAGGGGCATGGCGCGTAATCGCGACGCCCTGGATGCCCTCAAATTCATTCCCCGAGTGGCGTGCAATGTCGAGAACATCGATACCTCGTGCGAGATCATAGGCGTCCCAAGCACAGCCCCGATCGCCATCGCTCCGACGGGAGCCGCAGGGTTGATCTGGCACAATGGCGACCTGCACCTCGCCCGCGCGGCGGCAAAGGCAGGCATCCCCTTCACCATCTCCAGCGCCAGCACGATGGACGTCGAGCAGATCGCCGAAGTTGGCGGCAAGCTGTGGTTCCAGCTCTATATGTGGGAGGACAAGGAACTCTCCTATGGCGTGCTCGAGCGTGCCTATGTGCTGGGCTGCGAGACGCTGTTCGTGACGCTCGATCTGCCGGTGATGCCCAACCGGGAATATCTGTACCGCAACGGTTACGGCATGCCTTTCGCGCTCAACAGGAACAACATGCTCGACGTGATGATGCACCCGCGCTGGCTATTGGGTGTGATGGGTCGATATGCGCTGGGTGGTGCTTTGCCCGCGCAGGCTAACCTCCCCCCTAACCTCAAGAGCAACATCATGAAGAGTTCCAAGCCGGGGACTGTGTTCAGGCAAGCGGATCTCGATTGGGAAGCGATCAAGATCCTGCGGGACAAATGGCCCGGCAGGCTGGTGCTGAAGGGCATATTGCATCCCGACGATGCCGAAACGGCGCTCAATGTCGGGGCGGATGGCGTGCTGGTTTCCAATCATGGCGCGCGGTCGCTTGATCACTCGATCGCGGCGATCGATGCCCTGCCCGCCATTACCGATCGTGTGGGCGGAAGGATGAGCATTTTGTTCGACAGCGGTGTGCGGCGCGGCAGCGACGTGGTGAAGGCGCTGGCATTGGGGGCTGATGGCGTGCTTGTGGGGCGTGCCGCGCTCTACGGTCTGGGCGCGGCCGGTGAAGCGGGCGTTTCGCGTATGCTCGATATCCTGCAGGACGAAACCCGACGCGTCATGGGCATGCTCGGTCTCACCGATACAGGCGCGATCGGTTCACAAGTGCTGGCGCCGCGCTGATCAAAGCGTGTGGTATTTGCGGTACCATTCGACAAAGCGCGGAATGCCGACGTCGACCGAGGTGGTCGGCTGATAGCCAAGATCGCGCTGGATCGCGTCGATATCGGCGAAGGTACGCAGGACATCGCCCGGCTGCATCGGCAGCATCTGCATCTCCGCTTTCCTACCGCAGGCTTCCTCAAGCACACGGATGACATCGAGCAGCTTTTCGCAGCGGTGGTTGCCGATATTGTAAATCGTATGTGGATTGGTGCTTCCGCCGGGCTTTGTGGAACCGTCGTTTGCGGGAGGATGATCCAGAGCCGCGACGACGCCCGACACGATATCGTCAATATAGGTGTAGTCTCGCCAGACTTCGCCTTCATTGAAAACCGGGATCGGGTCACCCGCCAGGATTTTGGCGGTAAAGCTCCATACCATCATGTCGGGGCGGCCCCATGGGCCGTAGACGGTGAAGAAGCGCAGGCCGGTCTGGGGTATCCCGTAAAGATGGGCATAGGTCTCGCTCATCAGTTCGTCCGATTTCTTGGTGGCGGCATAGAGCGAGACGGGATGATCGACCCGATCTTCTACCGAGACAGGAACCTTGCTCGCGTCGCCATAGACCGAACTTGAGCTGGCATAGACCATATGATCAACCTGTCTCTCCCGCGCCAGTTCGAGCAGGTTGAGGTGCCCCATCACATTGGCTTCGACATAGGCGCGTGGGTTCTCCAGCGAGTAGCGCACACCTGGCTGCGCGCCGAGATGAACGATGCGGTCGAAATCTTGGCCGCCCAGCGCCTTGGCCAGCGCTAGATGATCAGAAAAATCGACCTTTTCGAAAGTGAATGCGTCAGGGTGGCGATCCTTGAGCCGGTCACGGCGCGCCATCTTTAACGTGACTGGGTAGTAGGAATTGAGATTATCGATTCCAATGACAGAATCTCCGCGTGCCATCAGTGCCCCGGAAACCGCTGCGCCGATAAATCCTGCCGCTCCTGTGACAAGGTATCGCATTTTCACACTACCCGGTTCATCGCTCGCCGTGCTCGGGCGCACCGGTGATATCTATATAGCCGCGATCGAAATATGTGAGCGGCGCTGCGTCCATACGATGCCGCGCTTCCAGCAACTCGCCGATCGCGATGCTGTGTGTGCCGAATTCATGGATCGCAGCCAACTTGCACACAAAGCTCGATTGTGCGCTTTCAAGAACCGGAACACCCTCTACATCTACCCAACTTCCGACTGAGAAACGATCGGGTGCAGTTGGGATCATGAAATGCTCTGCCACATCGCGATTTGCCTGGGCGAGTACATTCACGCAGAATTTGCCTTGCGCTACCAGCGGATCGTGCACCGAAGCATCGCGGTTGATGCAGGCGAGCAGTGATGGCGGATCGAAACTGAGAGAATTTACGGCAGTCGCTAGAATGCCATAGCGCTGGCCATAGTTGCTCGTCGTCACCGCATAGACGGTCGCCGCTACATGCCGCATCGCATTGCGGAAGGCGGCGAGGAGTTGCGAATTTTCCTGCACTGAATCGGTCACCAATCCTCCAACGTCATCAATGCGGCCCAGTCGCGAAAGGTGCAAGCCGGAAGATTGATACAATAGAATGTGATAATGTCAGTTGCCTTCACATTCCAATGTGATTATGTTCATTTCATGTTCGAAGAGACCAAGAAACGCGTTCGTGAATACATCGACGAAGGCAAGATGAGCCGCGCGGGCCTGGCACGGGCTGCTGGATTGCATGTGAACACCTTGCGCGATTGCACCGAAGCCGGATGGAACCCGACTACGGAGACATTGGGCAAGCTCGAGCGCTTCCTGACAGAGAATGACGATACGCCCGTCCTCGTCGGGATCGAACAAATAATCGACGAGGCGCGCAATGGCCGGATGTTCATTTTGGTCGATGACGAGGATCGCGAGAACGAAGGTGACCTCATAATTCCCGCACAAATGGCCACGCCCGATGCAATCAACTTCATGGCGACACATGGACGCGGGCTTATCTGCCTGGCGCTGACCAAGGCTCGCGTAGAGGCGCTTGGCCTTGATCTCATGAGCCAGAAGAACCGTTCGCGGCATGAAACCGCCTTCACTGTGGCGATCGAGGCGCGCGAGGGCGTAACCACCGGAATCAGCGCCGCCGATCGCGCACGCACTATCTCGGTCGCTACCGATGCATCCAAGGGTGCTGAAGATATTGTCACCCCGGGTCATGTATTCCCCCTTGTCGCCCGTGAAGGCGGCGTGCTGGTCCGCGCTGGCCACACCGAAGCGGCGGTAGACATTTCACGTCTTGCCGGGCTCTACCCTGCCGGCGTGATCTGCGAGATCATGAACGAGGACGGGTCGATGGCCCGCCTCGCGGACTTGATCCAGTTCGCCCGCAAGCATGGACTGAAGATCGGCACGATCCGCGACCTCATCGCCTATCGCCGCCAGCATGATCACCTTGTCGAACAGCGCGAGGAAACGCGATTCGAAAGCCAATGGGGCGGTGAATGGCGTGCAATCAGTTTCTGGAACAAGGCAACCAAGGGTGAGACCATGGCGCTGGTCAAGGGTCACATTGACCCCTCAAAGCCCACACTGGTCCGGATGCATGCAATGTCGCTATTCGATGATATCTTTGCCCAAACGACCAGCCGCAACGGGCTGCTCGAAGGTGCTATGCGCGCCATCGGAGCTGAAGGTGCAGGCGTTGTCGTACTGATCAACCGCCCCTTGCCCGATTACGCTTCCCGCGCCATCCTTTCGCAAAAGAAGGGACCCGCCCCCGTCAATCTTGCGGATGAAGAGGATCCGCCCGAACAGCGCGATTACGGCGTCGGCGCGCAAATCCTTGCCGAGCTGGGCGTGCGCGATATGGTCCTGCTGACCAATACCAAGCATTCGCTCGTCGGCCTGGAAGGCTATGGTCTTTCCATCGTCGGTGAGCAGCCGATCCAGCTTGAAGGACAGAATTGATGGCCCGTTTCCTGATCGTCGAAGCCCGCTTCTACGAACATCTCAACGACATGCTGATTGAAGGCGCGAAGGGCGCGCTGGAGGCTGCAGGCCACGAGGTCGAGGTCCTCACCGTTCCCGGCGCGCTGGAAGTGCCCGGCGCCATCGCCACCGCGGCGGAGAGCGGCCGCTATGAAGGCTTTGTCGCCTTGGGCGTAGTGATCCGCGGCGAAACCTTCCACTTCGAAATCGTCGCGGGTGAAAGTGCGCGCGGCATCATGGCGCTGACCATGGACGGCATTCCAATCGGCAACGGTATCCTGACAACAGAGGATGAGGCGCAAGCTCTCTATCGCGCCGATCCTGGACAGGGTAACAAAGGCGCAGGTGCAGCCGAGGCGGCGATGGCGCTCCTCGCCCTGCAGGAGAAGTTCGCATGACCCTTCGACAGGCTCAGGACAGGGCCCATCCCGCAATAGGCGGTATTCGACTCTGCCTTGGCGGCAATGTCTTTGGCTGGACAGCTGACGAGAAGACCAGCTTCGCCGTGCTCGACAAGTTCTACGAAGCTGGCGGGCGGATGATCGACACTGCCCAATGCTATTCCTTCTGGGTCGAAGGGCACAAGGGCGGCGAGAGCGAGACGGTAATCGGCAAATGGCTCGACCGGAGCGGCGTCCGCAAGGATGTACTGATCGCGACCAAAGTTGGAGTGATGGCCGAGCCCGGCGACCTTGCTCCTGCCCGCGTGGCCCAGGAACTCGATAAATCACTAGACCGCATGCGGACCGATTATGTCGATCTCTATTACGCCCACCGCGACGAGGAGACCACGCCGCTTGACGAAATCGCCAGCGGTTTCGACGCGCTGATCCAATCGGGCAAGGTGCGTGAGCTGGGCGCTTCGAACTTCAGCGCCGAGCGATTGACTGCAGCGATCAATGCTGCAGAAAGCATTGGCGCAACGCCCTATTCTGTGCTGCAGAATGAGTACAACCTCGTCAATCGCGACCAATATGAGGGGCCGCTTCAGGACCTTTGCGTGAGGCGTGGGATCGCCTCCCTGCCCTATTTCGGGCTCGCTTCGGGTTTCCTCACCGGCAAATATCGCTCCAGAGACGACTTTTCGAAATCGGCGCGCGGAGACGGCATGGATCGCTTTTTCGACAAGGGACAACCGGTGTTGGCAGTGATGGACTCTATCGCTGAGGAGACAGGCGCCAGCCATGCTGCCATCGCGCTGGCGTGGATCAATGCACAACCCGGCATTGCAGCCCCCATCGCCAGCGCACGCACGCCGGAGCAGCTTGATGCTTTGCTCGAAGGGGCCGTACTGGAGCTTTCACCTGACCAGCTGGCGCGGCTCACAAACGTATTCGATTGAGACGGCCACAGAGGCACACAAAGGTACCTGAAACGCCCTTATAGGCGCTATAATTGGTTCAACCGCATTGTTTCCGCCTGACAGGATAGTGAGACTGTCGAGTTTGTGAATTGATCGCAGTTGGGCCTGGGATTCGACGCAAATCACATCGTAATGTGAGAAAAGTAGGGTTTGTTGGATTCAAACCCTACAAATTCCTTCCACAAATGTGATCAGCCTCGGGCCGCTTCTCTACTCTCCGGCTGCTTCAGGAAGCGCAAACGCCATGTAACGGACGGTCGCCGGAACCGGCGGCATATCCATTCCCTGGTGGAACTGCCCTTCCCAGCCGACCGGGATGACGACGAACTGCCGCCCGTCGGCTTCGTAGATCGCGGGCGTACCTTCACCGGCTGCGGGAAGGTCATATTCCCACAGGACCTGCCCGGTTGACGCATCGCGCGCGCGCAGCTTGCGATCACCCGCAGTCGGCACGAACAGCAGGTCGGTTGCCGTGGAAGTCGGGCCGCCACGCGTTGCCTGTGTGCCAGTGCCGCTTACGCCAAATTGTTCAACCACCTGCATCTCGTCCCCATTGGGAATCTGGTAGAGCATATTTCCCGAATTCATGTCGTAAGCCGTGATGGTGGACCATGGCGGACTGATCGGCACCATGCCGTTCGACTGGATCATGAAGTTGAAGGGTGCCTCATAGGGCATCACGTTAGGGATTTCCGAATTGGGCATGGCCGCGCGTGCTTCGGGCGTATCATTGGGGATATGCCGGACCAGCGAGGGATAATTGCGCACCACGATGAAGAGCCGGTTGCGTACCGGATCGACCGAAACCATCCCGAAATTCGCACCGCCATTCTCGCTCGGCATCAGGATCGTGCCCTGCGTGCTTACCGGCGTGAACGGTCCGTCATTGCGTGCGGTCCGCAGGATTTCACGGACATTCGCCTGGTCCTCTTCCGAAAGGTAGGGATTGATATCGTCCTCTGTGAATCTGCGGCGCGCGTAGTGCGGCGGCCATGAAGGGATCGGCTGCGTGCGCGAGGCCTTTTCGCCCGGCGTGGTTGGCAGCGGAACCTCGACCTCGGGGATCGGCCAGATCGGCTCACCCGTGCGGCGGTCGAACACCAGCAGCCAGCCCATCTTGGTGGCCTGGATCACAACAGGGATATCCACGCCGTTACGGTTGATCGTCAGCAGCTTGGGCGAGGTTGGCAGGTCATAATCCCACAAATCGTGATGCACCGCCTGGAAGTGCCACACGCGTTCACCGGTATTGGCATTGATGGCAATGAGAGAAGTTGCGAAGAGATTGTCGCCCTCGCGATTGCCGCCATACCAGTCGAAGCGCGGCGCGCCGGTGGGGACATAGATCATGCCCAGTTCGGGATCGACGGTGAAGCTCGACCAGTTATGCGCGCCGCCAAAGCGCCAGCGATCTTCCACGTCGGGCCAGGTTTCAAAGCCAAACTCGCCCTCCTCCGGGATAACATGAAAGACCCAGTTCAATTCGCCTGTACGGACGTTGTAGGAATGGATGTCTGCGGGCGCAGAATCATAGGCGTAATCCGATGCCGGCAGCGCAATGATGATCGAATCGCCAAATACGCGCCCCGGATTGTCATGCTGCAAGGGACGCTTGTCGTAACGGTCCTCGCGAGACAGCTGGTCACGCAGGTCGATACCGCCAGCAGGACCGAAGCCCTCGATGATCGATCCATCCTCGGCATTGATGGCGCGCAGCATGCCATCATTGAGCACGAAAAGGCGACGATCCGAGCGATCCTCGCTCTCCCAATAGGTAATTCCGCGATTACCGATGCGTCCTTCGAACTGGGTGCGCCAGATTTCCTCGCCCGTGGCGCCATTTAACGCGATCAGGGCATCAGGCGCATTGGGTGCGATAACGAACATGACGCCGTCGACGATTGTCGGGTTATATCGGAAGCCGTAATGACCGCCCCGCAATGCACCAACATCCGCTTCCCATGCCAGCTCGAGCTCGCCAACATTCTCCTTGGTGATCTGTTCGAGGCCGGAAAATTGCGAGCTGTCGACTCCGCCGAGATAGCCGTCCCAAGTGGTGTGGTCGATCGTGTTGGCGACGTGCTCCGCCTCTTGCGCGCTCAACCCGGTCGAGAACAACAATGCAGCTGCGATGCTGCCAAGCTTGAAACGGTGGGAAGATGTGCGACCAAATGCCATTGTGCTCTCCATTGTCGGCATAACCGGAATGAAAGAGCACTAGGCGGAAACGCCTGAACCTTCTTTGCGCTGGAGCAAGATTGACGACGTTGCCTCAGAGTGACCCGAAGCAGTCTTTTCCGGCATAAACAGCGCTATCGCCCAGCTCTTCTTCGATCCGAATAAGCTGATTGTACTTTGCCAGCCTGTCCGAGCGGGCAAGCGACCCGGTCTTGATCTGTCCGCAATTGGTAGCCACCGCCAGGTCGGCGATGGTCGCATCCTCGGTCTCGCCCGAACGGTGCGACATGACTGAGGTATATCCGGCACGATGGGCGATCTCGACCGCCTTCAGCGTCTCCGACAGCGAGCCGATCTGGTTGACTTTCACCAGCAGCGAATTGGCGAGGCCCTTTTCGATGCCCATGGTCAGGCGCTCAGGGTTGGTCACGAAGAGATCGTCGCCCACCAATTGCACCGTATCGCCGATCTTGTCGGTGAGCAGTTTCCAGCCGGTGAAGTCGTCTTCGGCCATTCCGTCTTCGATCGAGCGGATCGGATAGGCCTTGCACAAATCAGCCAGATAATCGGCCATTTCTTCCGGTGAAAGCGAAGTACCCTCGCCCGCCATATCGTAACGGTCATCGGCGAAGAATTCGGTCGATGCGCAATCGAGTGCCAGTGCGACTTCCTCACCCGGCTTGAAACCGGCGCGTTCGATGGAGGCCATGATAAAGTCGAGCGCGTCTCTCGTGCTGGCGAGATTGGGTGCAAAACCGCCCTCGTCACCAACAGAAGTCGACAGTCCCTTTTCCGCCAGTCCCTTCTTAAGCGTGTGGAACACCTCGGCGCCCCAGCGCACGCCTTCGGCAATGCTGCCTGCGCCCACGGGCATGATCATGAATTCCTGGATGTCGATCGGGTTGTCGGCATGCTCGCCGCCGTTGATGATGTTCATCATGGGCACGGGGAGGACATGGGCGGAAACGCCGCCGACATAGGCATAGAGCGGCAGGCCCCGCGCATTGGCCGCCGCCTTGGCCACCGCCAGGCTGACGCCGAGGATAGCATTGGCGCCGAGCTTACCCTTGTTCGCAGTCCCATCGAGCCCGATCATCAACCGGTCGATATCGCGCTGGTCTTCTGCATCGAGGCCGAGCAGCGCATCGGTGATGGGGCCGTTGACCGAATCGACCGCCTTCAACACGCCCTTGCCCAAATAGCGGGACTTGTCCCCGTCGCGCAGTTCAACCGCTTCATGTGCGCCGGTCGAGGCACCAGAAGGTACAGCGGCGCGTCCAAAGCTGCCATCTTCGAGCAGGATATCGACTTCAACGGTCGGATTCCCCCTGCTGTCGAGGATCTCGCGGCCATGAATGTCGATGATGGCGGTCATTGCATACTCCGTCTGGAAGTCAGTGTTGTAAATTGATAAAACACCCCCATGTCAGGGCTATGCGGCCTCCTATGCCGGGGATGATGCCGGCGCAAGCCGCGTTCGAATTTTATCAGGGCCAGCTACTCACACTGGCCCGAAAATCGCGAGGATATTCCTCGCCAAGGCAAGGAAAAGGGTAGAAATATGGCTCGCAAGACCACCAAATCGAAAACTACCAAGGCAGAGGCAGAAGCTGCCACCAGCACATCCGAAGCCAAGTCGCGCTTCAATGCCGCGTTGGAAGAGGCCAAAGCAGGCGCTGTGGCCCTGAAAGACGAAGCACGTGAAAAGGCCACGTCCTATGCCGGAGATGCCCGAGCCGTGGGCGAAGACTGGGCCGGCGATGCCAAGGTCAAGGCCGGCGAACTGGCCACTCAGGGAAAGAACAAGGCTGGCGAAGCGCTCGGCAACCTTAGCCGCGTTGTGGACGATAACGCCGCCTCGATCGATGAGAAGTTTGGGCAGAAATATGGCGATTACGCGCGCAGCGCGTCGCGTTCCATGCAGAACACTGCTAACACGCTGCAGGAAAAGAGCGTGGAGGAACTCGGTGAGAATGCGCGCGAATATGTTCGCAACAATCCCGGCAAGTCGCTGGGCATTGCAGCCCTTGCGGGCTTCCTGCTCTCACGCCTGTTCCGCAGGTAAGCCGTCTTGAACCTGGAGCGGGAAGAAACACCCGTTACCGAAACCGAGTCATCGGGTGCAGCAGACGCGCCCGGAGCACAGCGCTCGCTGGTTGATGATATCGAGGATCTGGTCAACGACGCGCGGACCTATTTCGATGCCGAACTGACCTATCAGAAGACGCGCGCGAGCTTTGTCGGCGCCTGCATCAAGCGGGCGATCAGCATGGGGCTGGCCGCGCTGTTGGTGGCTACATTTGCCGTCATCGGCTTAACGATAGGCCTGATTATTGCTCTCACGCCACATCTCACCGCCTGGGGCGCTACGGCAGTTGTCGTGGGTGTCATGCTGCTGGGCGCATTTCTTCTGGTGCGTGGTGCCGCCAGTGCCTGGAAGCAGATGATGGCGGCCATCCAGGAGGATTCCGAAGAGGAAGGCTGATCGATGTCGCCGCTCAAAAAACGTCTTGCCGAAGATCGCGCCATGCGTGATGCCGCGCGCGCCCTTGTCGAGACCGATATTGCGATCGTCAAAGGCGAGAACGATGAGCGCGGTATGGCAGGTCGCCTG
>CAJXLD010000061.1 GCA_913055595.1 uncultured Altererythrobacter sp. | reverse complement strand
GCGAAGCAGCGCGCGCCCGAGGGCGGCGGATAGGTGACGACGTTGACCGGGAAGGGGATGACCTTGCACGGCCATTCATTCGGCTCGCCAAACATCATGGAGAGCGGCACGGTGCAGCCGTGATCGACATCCATCTGGTTGAAGATGGTCATGTCGAAATCGTCGAGGATCAGGCTCTGGGCAATATGCCATGCAAGATCGGGGTGGCCAATTACGTCGGGAACAGGACGCGGCCCCCAGCCTTCGTCGGCCGGCTTGAAGCGTTCGCCGCAACCGATCGAGAAGGTCGGGATGACGTTCATGTCGAATGCCGACGCGTGGTCATTATAGACCAGTACGATGACGTCGGGCTTGTTTTCGTCCTTGGCGATCCATTCCTTGATCGGATCATAGCCCTTGAATACCGGACCCCAATAGTCGTTGTCCTTGGTGCCGGTCTGGATTGCAGCGCCCAACGCAGGGATATGGCTGGAGGTGATTCCTGTGGTTACGCGGGCCATCTCAATAGCCTCCCTTCTTCGAGCGGACGCCTTCGGGCGAGCGACCGCCATTAATCATCATCTGGGCATATTCTTCCGGCGACATGCCGGTCATCGAACCGGCGGCGAACTGGAAGCTCTGCCCGTCGGTGGAAAACAGCTTGGAGAGGAAATAGACATTGCCACCTTCGTCGATCATCGCGTTGTAATCGCGGTCGAGTACGGCCTGCTTGGCGGCCGGGGTAAGGTTCCATTCGTCCAGATAGGCGCTTTCATCCTGCTTGAAGCGCTCGCGGTTTTCTTCCTTCATCAGGCTCATGGCGAACTGGTTCAGCCAATATCCCTTGCGTGCCCGTTGTGCGGTGAACACGCGCGTTCCCGGGATATCCTCGAATTCGGCGAGATAGGCGTGAATGTCTATCCGCTCTTTCTTCTTCTCTGTCATTACTCAGGCTTCCTTGACTTCATTCCATTCGTATTCGAGCGGCGCCTCGCGAAAGGCAAAGCGATCGAGATGACGCTCGATCACGCCGCGCAGGTGCTCGTTGCGATCCAATTCTCCGGTGGTCAGCGTGATGGCGATGCCTTCGGGGCGGGCCATCATCACCGCATTGTCGTGGTCGTTGAAAGGGAACACGCCCATGCCATCGCCCTCGTCATAACTGGTGGCCATTTTATGGCTCCAGTGTTTGACGAGTTGCTGGATATAGCGCTCCGGCTTCTCGCATCTGGCGAGGCCTAGTGCGGTCACGGGGGCGTCAGTCTTGCTCAATATCCCTTTTCCTCCAGAACCTTGTCGAGGCGTCCATAGACCTTACGCGCATTTCCCTCGAAGATGGCATGCTTCTCTTCGTCAGAGATATCGAGTGCATCGATATAGCGCTTGGTATCGTCGAAATAATGGCCGGTAGTGGGGTCGATCCCGCGCACGGCTCCGACCATTTCCGACCCGAACAAGATGTTCTTGTTCTCGATCACGTCGGCCAGCAGGTTGATGCCCGGCTGGTGGTAGACGCAGGTATCGAAGAACACATTGTTCATCAGATGCGTGTCGAGCGCGGGCTGCTTGAGCATGTCGGCAAGCCCACGATAGCGGCCCCAGTGATATGGCACTGCGCCGCCGCCGTGCGGTATGATCATCTTCAGTCTGGGGAAGCGGCTGAAGAGGTCGCCCTGAAGCAATTGCATGAAGGCGACGGTGTCGGCGGCGAGGTAATAGCCGCCCGTGGCATGCATGGCCGGGTTGCAGCTACCGGAAACGTGGATCATCGCCGGCACATCCAGCTCTTCCATCACTTCATAGATGGGGAACCAGTATTCGTCGGTCAGCGGCGGATGCTCGAAATGGCCGCCGCCGGGATCGGGATTGAGGTTGCAGACGACGAAGTTGAGCTCTTCGACGCAGCGACGCAGTTCCTTCACGCTTTCGGAAAGGTCGGACTTGGGGCTCTGCGGTAGCATGCAGCCGCCGATGAACGTATCGGGGAAGAGCTGCGTCACGCGATAGATCAGGTCATTGCAGCGGCGCGCCCATTCGCTGGCGACGGCCTGGTCGCCCACGTGCGGGGCCATCGCAGAGGCGCGGGGGCTGAAAATGGTGAAGTCTGCGCCGCGTTCCTTGATCAGCTTGAGCTGGTTCTGCTCGATCGTCTCGCGGATTTCGTCGTCGGAAATCTCCGGATAGGGCGGGCATTCGGTGCCGTTCTTATAGGCTTCCTTTTGCGCTTCGCGCCAGGCGTCGTGCCCCTTGGGGAGCACCGTGTAATGGCCGTGGCAATCGATGATCAGACTCATGGTCTCAACTGTCTCCCTTGCGTGTCGGCGATGCCTTGACCGCCGCAATCTTCTCTTCAAGCCCGTCCGGAAGCGGGCGAACGCCCAGCCCTCCGAGGCTACTCTGCCATTCTATGGTGCCATCTGTCATCAGCGGCGTGATTCCAAGCACGCGTATCATAGCTGCAGATTCGGCCATTTCGGCGGAACGGCGGCGGCCGTGGAGCAGCATGCGGTCGAGATTGTAGTCTGCTCGCTCGCGCCAACTCACGTGCTTTTCCGAAGCATCGAGCGAGGCGAGAACCTCGTCAAGCACACCGGCGCTGCTCGCGGACATTACCATTTCCGCAGTGAGGGCCTCCAGCCCCTTGACCATGATCGAACGGCACAGTTTGATCGCGCTGGCCTGCCCCACGTTGTCGCCGACCACGCGGGTCTTGGCAAAGCCGAGCTCTCGCAGCAACGCCATGGCAACGAGCGCGTCCTTCCCCGCAAAGAGTAGCGGAACGTTGAGGCGCGCCGGATCGACCGGCGCCATTACCGCCACATCGACGTAGCGACCGCCTGCGGCTTCCACTGCTTCGGCTGCCGCCTGCTTGGTATGCGGGGCGACCGAATTCATGTCGCACCAGATCGTGCCCGCCTTCAGATGCGCGGCATATTGCCTTGCGGCGGGCAGCGCCTGATCCGCCGTAACAAGGCTCAGCACCAGATCCGCGCTTTCCAGTGCCTCTTTGGCACTGCCAGCGCAAGTGATGCCGCATTCATCCATCTTTGTGGCGCGCGCAGGCTCGATATCGTAGGAAATTGCCGCATCTTCCCAGCCACCTGCGCTGGCAAAAGTGAAGCCTGCTTCACCGAAGCCGATCACTGCAATTGCGGGGATTTTTGCGGTCATTTCGAGTCTGGCATCCTTCGTGGCGACCCCATAAAGAATGTATGTGTTACTTACAAGTTTGGAAGCTGCGCTTGACGTGCGCGGCCAAGCATATCAAGCGCGTCTGCAAAGCCAGACAAGGGAGTCTTTTGCAATGGGTGTCGTCGTCCAGAATATTCAACGTGCGGACAAGGAAGTGGTCGAAGCACTGGGCAAGTGCGGCGTGGCCACCGTGCATGAGGCGCAGGGCCGCAAAGGCCTGCTCGCCAGCTATATGCGCCCGATCTATCCAGGGGCGCGCATCGGTGCCTCGGCGGTGACGATCTCTGTCCCTCCGGGCGACAATTACATGGTCCATGCCGCGATCGAGCAGTGCCAGGATGGCGACGTGCTGTTGATCGCACCGACCTCTCCCTGCGAGGATGGCTATTTCGGGGACCTGCTTGCCACTTCCGCGCAGGCGCGCGGGGTGAAGGGCTTGATCATTGATGCCGGTATTCGCGACGTGCGCGACCTGACCGAGATGAACTTTCCCGTCTGGGCCAAGCGCATCTTCGCGCAAGGCACGATCAAGGCCTCGCTCGGCAGCGTGAATGTCGATGTGGTCTGCGCTAATGCCTTCATCCAGCCCGGTGACGTGATCGTGGCCGATGACGACGGCGTCTGCGTGGTACGCAAGGACGAGGCCGAGGAGGTGCTCAAGAAAGCCCAGGCGCGCGAAGCGAACGAGGAAGAAAAGCGTCAGAAACTGGCAGACGGCGTGCTCGGCCTCGACATGTATGGTTTCCGCCAAAAGCTCACCGATATGGGGCTGAAGTGGGTTTGATACGGAATTCTCCCCTCCCGCTTGCGGGAGGGGTTGGGGGTGGGCATGGGCCCGAGTGGGCCCACCCCGCTGCAACTAGCCTCACCTGCGGTTCGGCAAGTTTCGCTGCCCCTCCCGCAGGCGGGAGGGGATAAGGCATTATGAACCAGACCAATGTCATGTGGATGCGCGGGGGAACCTCAAAGGGGGGCTATTTCCTCGCCGAGGACCTGCCCGCCGACGAGCAGGAGCGCGCAGCCTTCCTGCTTGGCGTGATGGGCAGCCCCGATCCGCGCCAGATCGATGGCATGGGCGGTGCCGATCCGCTGACGAGCAAGGTCGCCGTGGTGAAGAAGAGCGAACGGGAGGGGATCGATGTCGATTACCTCTTCCTGCAGGTCTTCGTCGACCAGGCGATCGTTACCGATGCACAGAATTGCGGCAATATCCTGTCGGGCGTCGGCCCCTTCGCGATCGAGCGCGGGCTTGTCGAGCCTTCGGGCGACGAGACGCCGGTCGCCATCTATATGGAAAATACCGGCCAGGTTGCGATTGCCACGGTGGAAACGCCGCAGGACGAGATTGGCCGCCGCCAAGTGAATTATCGCGGGTCTGCCCGTATCGATGGTGTACCCGGCACCCATGCGCCGATCCCGGTTGAATTTCGTGATACGGCAGGCTCCTCTTGCGGTGCGCTGCTGCCCACGGGCAATGCCTGTGACGAAATCCAGGGTGTGCGTTGCACGCTGATCGATAACGGCATGCCCTGTATCGTGATGAAGGCGGAAGACCTCGGCGCCACCGGCTACGAAACGCGCGAGGAATTGGAGGGCGAAGGCTTTGCCGAGATCCGCGCGAAGATTGAGCAGGTGCGCCTCGCCGCCGGTCCGCTGATGAATCTGGGCGATGTGAAGGAAAAGTCCGTCCCCAAGATGTTCCTTGTTTCCCCACCCAAGGATGGCGGGGCAATCTGTACGCGTAGCTTCATTCCGCACCGTGCGCATGCCACGATCGGTGTTCTCGCTGCGGTGACCGTGGCGACTGCCTCATTGGTGGAAGGTTCGCCCGCCTCCGAAGTTGCTGTGATCCCTGATGGGAAGAAGAAGACGCTGCCGGTCGAGCACCCGACCGGCGAGATGACCTGTGTGCTGACGATGGGCGATGATGGCGCAGTCGAAAGCGCAGCCCTGTTGCGCACCGCCCGCAAGCTGATGGATGGAACCGTATTTGCATGAGTGACCGTATCGTTTCGTGGCACACGAGCCCGAGCAAGCCGAATTTTGTGCCGCCGCCTGGCGCTGTCGATGCGCATTGCCACGTCTTCGGGCCGATGGCGCTGCATCCTTTCAGTGCCAAGGCGAAATATTTGCCGGAAGATGCCGGGCCGGACATGCTCTTCGCCTTACGCGATCATCTCGGCTTTTCGAAGAACGTGATCGTGCAGGCCTCCTGCCACGGCACAGATAACGCCGCCACACTCGATGCGATCGCCAAATCGAACGGCAAGGCGCGCGGTGTGGCCGTGGTCGATCCGGATATTTCGGAAGAAGGGCTGGCCGATCTCCATGCAGGCGGCATGCGCGGCATCCGCTTCAACTTCTTGAAACGCCTTGTCGACAATGCGCCCAAGGACAAGTTCCTCGAAGTCAGCAAGCGCCTACCCAAGGGCTGGCATGTGGTGATCTATTTCGAGGCCGATATCCTCGAGGAACTGCGCCCCTTCATGGATGCGATCCCCGTGCCGCTGGTGATCGATCACATGGGGCGCCCCGATGTGACGCAGGGCCCGGATGGCGCAGACATGAAGGCCTTCCGGCGCTTCCTCGAAAGTCGCGAGGATATCTGGTTCAAGCCCACCTGTCCCGATCGTCTCGATGCGATCAAGGAGGGCGGCAAGGGTGATCCGTGGAATGCCTTTGCCGAAGCCGTTGCTCCACTGGTTGCCGATTATCAGGATCGCGTGATCTGGGGCACCGACTGGCCGCATCCCAACATGCAGGACGAGATTCCCGATGACGGGCATATCGTCGACATGATCCCGCGCATCGCGCCGACAGCGGAGCTGCAGCACAAGCTTCTCGTCGACAATCCGAACCGGCTCTACTGGGCGGACTAGGCAGCCATCACTGCCTTGACCCGTTCCGGTGTGAACGGGATTGTCGCCATGCGTTTGCCTGTTGCAGCATGGAAGGCGTTGGCGATCGCTGCCGCCGCCGCGGCCATCACCTCTTCGCCTGCGCCAGAGCTGGGCTCGTCAATCCGCTGGACGACCACCGGAGTGATTTCGGGGCAATCGCTGAAACGCGCGACGGGGTAGGAATTCCAGTCCAACGTGGTCACGCCTTGGGGCGTGAAATGCACCTCCTCATAGATCATGCGGCTGACAGTCTGAACCAGCTGGCCGGTGATCTGCGCTTCGACAATATCCGGGTTGACCGCACAACCGGCATCGAGCGCACCCCAGAGATGGGCCACACGCACCGTGCCGCTTTCCGGATCGACCTCGACTTCGGCCACGGCTCCGCCCCAACCGCGCAAATGGGTACCAAGGCCCACGCCGCGGCCGCGCAATCTACCATCGCTTGAACTGACCTGCGGCCCGTTCCATCCGGCGGCTTCGGCGGCGGCATCGAGCACGCCCTGCCAGCGATGGTCGGCAATGTTGAGGCGACGGAATGCAACCGGGTCCATGCCGACCTGCGCGGCGAGATCGTCAATCGCCTGTTCGGAAATGAAGGCAAAGGAAAGGTCGAGAGGGGAGCGCAGCCAAGCGCCGCGCGGCCAATCTTCAGCATTGAGCACATGATCGACAAGCTTGCGGCGGGGCAGTGCATACATGCCGCCGCACACTGCCGGGTTCACGCTGCGCGACGGGCCCATTGGCCAGCCGCGAGCGGGCGTGCCGTTCGCCAGTTGATCGTTGGTTTCGACAAAGGCCCAGCTATGCTGCCATCCGGCATATTCGTAATCGCTCAGCTTTCCGGCGGCATCGCAGGCAATGGCCACTTCGCCGATATGCGCGGGGCCGAACGTGTCCCAGCCATGCTCGTTTTCGCGGCTATATTGCAGCCGCACCGGGCGACCGAAATTCTGGCTGAGCAGGGCCGCACCTATTGCCACATCGTCATAAAGGCTGTGCCCATATGTGCCCGAGCCTTCGGTGAACTGGACGGTGGCATCCGTTTGTTCCAACCCCAGCACGCCTGCCAGCGTGCCGCGCAAGGCATAGATATCCTGGCTCGATGCCCAGACCCGCGCCTTGCCGTCCTTAACATCGGCCACAGCGCAATTGGGGGCCATGGTGGCATGCGCCTGATAGGGCGTTTCGGCGGTGAAACTGGTGCGATGCAGGGCTTCTCCCGCCTCGCCCTCTTCCAGCACCACATTGGTAGAAGCCACCCGATCGCGCATGGCGCCATAAAGGTCGCGGCTGGCGGGCAAAGAGGCGGGAATGTCCCATTCGGACTCGATCAGGCGGGCGGCCTTGACGGCATGCCATTCGCTTTCGGCGAGTACGGCGAGGAAATCGCCCTGGCGAAAGACCTGTGCGTCGGGGATATCCGCCAGGGGTGCGGCATCGGCTGAAAGCAGGCTGGGCGGCGCACCGAATGCGCCCTGTCCACGCGGGCGGATAATGCGCGCATGCAGCATGCCGGGCAGGCGCTTGTGCTGCACATATTCGAACCTGCCCATGACCTTGTCCGCAAGGTCGCGCCGGGCCTTGCGCTGGCCGACGATGCGGTATTGCGACGGGTCCTTCGGGATCGCTTCGCCATCCATGGTGACTTCGAAGGGGCGGTCGCCCACCAGCTCGCCATAGGTGACGCTGCGCCCCGGTTCCCCGCGAACCGAAACCACGCCGTGTTCGACTACGAGCGCCTCCACGGCAACGCCCAGATGGGCCGCGGCACGGCGCAGCAACGCAGCGCGCGCATGGGCGGCGGCGCGTTGTACTTGCGGACGGCCATTGGCAATTGCGCTGGAGGAATAGGTGCCGCCCTGGAATGGCGTCACCTCGGTTTCATGCGCCACGGTCTTCACCTGGTCCATGTCGAGGTCCAGCTCTTCCGCGGCGACTTGCGGCAGCGAGGTGGTGGCACCCTGGCCCAGTTCGACAAAGCCGATCAGTATGGTGGCGGTATTGTCCGCATGCACCATGATCCAGCTGTCGATCTTGTCGCGATCGGGCCCCGGCGGTGGCCCGAATTGCGCAGCCACCTTCTGCGCCAGGGGACCGGCAAGCGAAAAGCCTACCAGCATGACGCCACCAGCCTTCAGCAACCCGCGACGGGAAAGTTCGGTGGGAGAGGACAATTCGCCCATCATGCGTCTCCCCGCATGCGTTCTGCTGCCCGTTCGATGGCGGCCAGCAGGCGGGGGTATGTACCGCAACGGCAGATATGTCCGTCCATATGGGCGATGATTTCATCGCGCGAAGGGGATGGGTTGGCTTCCAGCAGTTCGGCAGCCTTCACCACCATGCCGCCATAGCAATAGCCGCATTGCGGGGCCTGCGCGGCGATCAGTTCTTCCTGCAAGGGGTGCGGCGCACCACCAGCGGAAATCCCTTCCGCCGTGACTACCTCCGCTCCTGCGGCAGAGCCGACCGGATAGACGCAGGAGCGCACCTCTTGCCCGTTGAGCAGCACCGAACAGGCACCGCATTGCGCCAAGCCGCACCCGAAACGTGGCCCTTTCAGTCCTATTGTGTCGGCAAGAACGTAAAGGAGCGGCGTATCGGCATCGACTGCGAGCTCGTGCCGCTCCCCGTTAACGGTGATTGCAATAGTGTCCACCTAGCCAGCTCCTCTCCTTGTGCCCGGCTACGGAATCGCAGCATAGGCGCATAGGAGAAGCTGGCAAGATCGGGGAAGATCAGCCTTCCATCACCATGCGGACGAAATCGACAGTCTGGCGTGTTGCCGCTGCGAACTCGGTCGCGGTCGACTGGAAGGGGCCGTACATGCTGAATTCGGTCGGCGCCTGGCCTTCGAATTCATAGGCTGCGCGGAAGCTGGGCAGCTTCATCAGCTTGGCGATGCTTGCCGGATTTGGCTCGCGATCGATGGCCTTTGGATCGAAATCGGCCAGCTCGTCGGCAACTTTCATAAGGCCGGCAATATAGCTGGGCGGGCAGGTGTAGACGAAGTCGCCGCCGGCAAAATCCTCGATGTGGCGGGAAACCGTATTGCCGTCCTTGTCCTTTTCGACGCGCATCGAACATTGCAGCATCTTGGACGGATGGTCGTTATCCTTGCCCCAGTGATAGGCGCGCTTGAGCACGGCTTCCTCGCCATCGCGGATTTCGTCGAGCGACAGATCGATGCCGCGCAATTTCGCTTCCTTCGCCCAATCTCCCTTTTCGCCCAGGCGGCTGGACATGTGCGTGATGACGCTGCGCCACTTGGACAGGTCCACACCGGCAGCCTTGGCGCGCTGGAGGCCTGCGGTCACTGCCGCCATGCACTTCATGTATTGCGACACGGTGAAGCTAGTGGTGTTGTTGGTAGAGATTCCGCGGGCGGTCAGCTCCTCGATCACCTCATAGCCTTCCTTGGATCCGGGGATCTTGACCATGACATTGTCGCCCATCGCGGCGATCGAAAGGCCCTGTTCCAGCATGCGATCGTAATCGGTGACGTAGCGCGGATCGACCTGGCCCGACAGCATGCCATATTTGTAACCGGACTTTTCGAACACCGGCAGAATCGCATCGGCGCCCCTCTTCACAAGCTGTAGGTAGAATTTCCAGAAAACACCCTCGACACCAAGATCGGGATTGGCGGCGGCGATATCTTTCACCAGCTGGGTCCAGCCCGCGGGATCGAGTTCCACAGCCTGCAGGCTCAGCGGAGGATTGGTCGTCACGCCGCGGAATCCCATGGTTCCCTCCGCCGCGATGGTTGCATCGTCATACAGGCGGGTAAGCTGCTCAGCCCACTCATCGGCCTTTTCGGCCGGAGCAGAGGCCAGCGTCTGCTCCTTCCAGCTGGGATAGACGAGCGGCGAACTATCCCACCAGATTTCACATTCCGGATTGGTTTCAGCCAGCTTTTCAAGGACGTGCTTGGACATCGAAAACTCCTGCGGGGTCAATCAGAATCGCATGCTAGCGATTGAATGCGGACCCTCTAACGCAATTGTGTCGCGCGGATAACCCCGGCTCTTCTTTTTGCGGTGCAAGCCGCAGTTTTCCGGGCTTGAGGCGCCCAGATTGAAAAATGGCCTAGAAGATACGATATTGAAGGCTGACGGGGGCTAGAACGTGGAGACTGAAAGCGATGCAAAAGACATTTCGCCGCGCGCTTGCCTTTGTCGCAGGCGCTGCCCTGACATTAGGCGCATCCCCGGCCTTGGCCGATGGCATGCCCGAGGAGCCCTTGGCCCGATTTGAAGACCCGCTATGCCCGGGAGTCATGGGTCTGCAATTCGATCATGCTCTTGCCGTGATTGACCGCATCCGTGCCAATGCGACTGAGCTTGGCCTGCGTACCGCAGACGAAACTGAATGTACGCCCAACCTGGTTGTGGCCTTCCTGGATGACGGCCAGGAATATCTCCGTCGATTGAATGATGAGCGTGCATGGCTGTTCGAATCGCTCGATCGAAGGGAGAAACGCGCGCTGCTCAACCAAGAAGGGCCAGTGCGCGCATGGATCACTACCGAAACCCGGACCCGGGATGGTCAATATGTCGGGCGCCGGATCAACCTCGTGGATATCCCGCAGGCGAATATGTGGTCTGCGAGTTCGAAGATCTATGTTCCCACACGCCAGGATATCAAGTCAGCCATGGTGCTGATTGACCGGGACGCAACCGACGGGCTGACGGCCAACCAGTTGGCAGACTATGCGTCGCTTTATGGGCTTTCGGAATTTGTTCCGGCGGCTGATGCGGACACTCCTTCGATCCAGCGCTTGTTCGATGCAAATGTCGAAGCTGCACCAGAGGCATTGACCGAATTCGATATGGCCTATCTTGAACGCTTGTATTCTTCGGTTCCAAATTTGCCTGCCTATGCACGGCTTGAGGGACTGAAAGGAATGGCCGAAGGGCAATAGGCCTTGCGCGACAATCTGTTACCAATTTTCCTGCTGCGTTGCGGCAGGGCCTGAAGTAACATGACCGGCGATAGGAGTGTTTCTCTCGCTATGCGCAAGTATTTGTCCGGTTTTCATCTTCTGACCGCTCTGGCGGCAGTTTCTTGGGTTGCTCCTGCCAATGCTCAGCAGGAATCAGCAAACGTATCTGCCGATCCCGCAGAAGAGGTCCTGCGTGATCCCTCGCGTGTGCCGGATCAAGATGTGATCATTGTTCAAGGCGGTCGTCCCGAAGGCGTTTCGCGGTCGGCAGTGCAGCGCCAAGCCCGGCGCATCGCCCAGCCGGATGGCAATGTGTATGACGAGCCGCTGGCGCGTTTCGAAGATCGCCTTTGTCCCGGCATAATCGGCTTGGCAAGGGAGCATGCCGCGCTGATGATCGATCGCATCCGTGATGATGCATATGATTTTGA
>CAJXLD010000060.1 GCA_913055595.1 uncultured Altererythrobacter sp. | reverse complement strand
GACGATTCCCGGCCTGCGGCACCTGGAGAAATACGCCACGCGCATGGGCGGTGCGCAGAACCACCGCATGGGCCTGTGGGACGCGGCGATGATCAAGGACAACCATATCGCCGTGGCGGGCAATGTCGGCGAGGCCGTGCGCCGTGCACGAGAGGCCGGGGTGAAAGACATTATTTGCGAGGTCGACCGTATCGACCAGATCGAACCCGCATTGGCCGCAGGTGCGAGCCATCTCTTGCTGGACAATATGGATCCCGCCACATTGCGCGAAGCCGTGAAGCTAGTTGCTGGCCGCGTGCCGCTGGAGGCATCTGGCGGCATTGATCTGGGCACCATTGCCGCCAAGGCTGCGACGGGCGTGAATTATGTTTCGGTAGGTCGCCTCACCCAAAGCGCTCCTGCCGCCGATATCGGGCTCGATTTTTCCGTATTGTGAGAGGATCAGGGCTCTTTCTGATTGCCTTGTGCGCATTTCAGGGCACCGCCCACGCCCAGGCCTATCAGTGCCGCATTCCCCCGGCTCCTGTGGCCGTGCCGACCATCGAACAGGACGGGCCCACGCGTCAGATGCCCGTCAACGGCTACACTCTTGCTTTGTCCTGGAGCCCCGAATTCTGCCGTTTCCGCGAGGATGATCAACGCCATGCGCGCCAATGTTCGGGACGCGACGGGCGTTTTGGCCTGATCGTCCACGGGCTCTGGCCCGAGGGGCGAGGCAATAGCTGGCCGCAATGGTGCCCGGCTCGCCGCCAGCCCGATCCTGCCGCGATCCGCCAGAACATGTGCATCACGCCCGATGCGCGCTTGCTCGCCGATCAATGGGCCAAGCACGGCAGCTGCATGGTCACGCGACCGGAAACATATTTCCGCGTCACGCGCGTACTGTGGAACTCGCTACGCTTTCCCGATTTGGACAGCCTCTCGCGCCGCGAAAACCTTACGGCAGGCGACATTCGGCAGGCCTTTGCCGAGGCCAATCCGCATTGGGAACCCGAACATGTCGGTGTGAAGCTCAACGGTCGCGGATGGTTGCAGGAATTGCGCCTTTGCTATGCACGCAATTTCAGGCCCACGCGCTGCAACGCTTCGCAATATGGTGCTGCGGATAGCGACGAAGCAAATATCTGGCGAGGTTTGTGATTGGTCGCTTACTTGGTAACGCCCTGAATCTTGCCTTCGAGATAGCGCCTTGGCGCCGACACTTTCATTCCCTGCTGGAGCGAATCGACCAGCGTTTCGCCGGCGAGTGGTTCAAGAAATTCGACACCGACGCGGCCTTCATCAGCCCAGGCGATTCGGCCCTTGAGGCAGGAATGTCCGCAAACCAGAATGACCTCTTGGTCCGCCGGCACACTGTGCGAGACATCGACAAGCGCCCCGTCGACCGACACGTCGCGAATGCGCACTTCCTGTGCATCGGCGCCGCATTTGAGGCGACCCCGCAGAAACAGGGGCGAGCGCTTCGGGCTGCGCTTGGGAGTAGTCAAGTCCACCATATCTTGCACCTTTCTGTGCGCATGCATGCCCCAACATGTTGAATATTGGGTTAAGCGCGCAAGACCGTAGATGCGCCGCATTGTAGCCCGACCCGCCTGGCACTATGCTGGGATTGGATGCGCATCATGCGCGCCGGGAAGAGGGGCTTGATAAGAAATGTCCTACGCAACTCTGCAGAATATTACCGAATTATCGGCATCGCGCTGGCAGGAACAGGCGAAGGACCCGCGCACGGCGCAGCTCATGTCATCGCTCGTTCGGCACCTTCATGAATTTGCACGCGAGAACGCGCTGAGCATGGAGGAATGGTTCGAAGCGACCGAGTGGCTTTCGCGCACGGGCCAGATCACCAATGACACGCGAAAGGAATTCATCCTGCTGTCCGACGTTCTCGGCCTCAGCATGATGCTCGAATTGCTGCATGATTCAAAACCGGACGAGGCCACTCAGAACACATTGCTGGGGCCCTTCTACATTCCCGGTTCGCCCGAAATTCCCTACGGCGGTCGCCTGCCCGGCATTGGCGATGATGACGGCATCCCGCTGATCCTCTCGGGCACAGTGCGCGGGCTCGATGGCGAGCCGATTGCGGGGGCCACAATCGACGTATGGCAGAACGATCATACGGGCATTTACGAGGCACAGATGCCCGAGGGTTCGCCGGTCCTGTGCCGCGCCATCCAGCACAGCCGCGACGATGGCAGCTACATGTTCCGCACGGTGATGCCGGTCGATTACTCGATCCCCACCGACGGACCCGTGGGTGAACTCTTCGCGAAAACCGATATTTCGGACGTGCGGCCCGCGCATATCCACTTCAAGGTCGGGGCCGAAGGCCACCCAACGCTGGTGACGCACATCTTCGACCGTCAGTCCACCCGGCTGGAAAGCGACCCGGTATTCGGTGCGCGCGACGGCTTGCTGGTCGATTTCATCGAACAGGAAGCAGGCACCGCGCCCAATGGCGATGCGATCGACAGGCCCTATCGGGTCGCAACGCTAGATTTCGCGCTGGTGTGAGATCGGCGAGGAGTGGCCAGCATGCTCGAGCAACGCGAACGCATGGTGGAGCAGCAGATCATTCGCCGCGGGATCGATGATCCGCGCATAGTCGATGCATTCCGGGCAGTGCCGCGCGAGGCATTCGTTCCCGATGACCTGCGCGAGCACGCTTACGAAGACCGCCCGCTCCCCATCGGCGAAGGCCAGACCATTTCGCAGCCCTATATTGTCGCCGCCATGATCGAGGCTGCAAATATTGGTGCGCAGGATCGCATTCTCGAAGTCGGGGCCGGGTCAGGATATGCGGCCGCGATCATGTCCCGGCTCGCGGGCCAGGTGTTCGCAATCGAACGGCACGAAGTGCTCGCGAAACAGGCGCAGGAGCGCATCGAAGCGCTCGGATATGACAATTGCACAATCATTGCGGGCGACGGGATGGAGGGCCTGTCCCACGAGGCCCCCTTCGATGCGATCCTGGTAGCAGCGCGTGGCTTGACTGCGCCACCGCCCTTGCTGGAGCAACTTGCGATGGGCGGGAGGCTGATCATCCCGCTGGGCACCGGCGCAATCCAGCACCTCACGCGCATTGTCAGGAAAGGTCCTGAAAGCTGGGAGAGCGAAAACCTCGCCGAAGTCCGCTTTGTGCCTCTATTGCCCGGCTCCGTCCCGCAGGAATGATCCGCGCCAATCAATCCATTTGCCGGAGGGCATCGAGATAGGCGAGCAGATTGTCGATGTCCTCTTCCTCAAACACGAAGACCGGCATCTGGGCTGTATGGCCGACCTGGACGCCCCGCTCGAACGATCCCGCCACCATCCAATCGGGCAGGCGGTGCGATGCAACCCGAAGGCTGGGCGCATCCGGATTGGGCGAGAGGCCATTATCGATTGCATGACAGCTGGCGCAATTCGCCTGCGCAAAGGCTCGGCCCTCGGCTGCACTTTCGGAAAGCGTGTTCGCACCGCCGTCGGTCACGCAGGCGGCGGCGATAAGCGGAATCAAAAGGATGAACAGGCGCTTGGGCACGATTTGGTCTCCTTATCTGACGAGCTGCTTAGCGCAGGGAGGCGGGCAGACACAAGCGAGCCTGAGGCGGTGGGAGGATTAGTTGTGCATGATGGCTGGTGCGAGCAGCCGTCAATGTCCGCTTCTGGGTGGAAAGCGGACGCAGGAAAGCCTGCAAAATTCATCGCAGGAGGTTCCACCAAATATCTAAGTGAATGTCTTCGGCGTCGAGATGACCGCACCGCGACCGTGTTGTGACTCAGGTCACCAATCCTTCACCAAAGAGTCTCCGTTCCGACGGCATGCCGTCACATGGCGTCCCTAGTCCGTTCCTCTGACGATTCTGGCTTTAGATAGGGGACGGTCAAATGGAAGAGCAGTCGAACAAGTTCTTGTTGGTTGACGGTGCAGATGCATCCTATTCGGATGGCGACGTCGACACCAATCGCAGCGGAAATCCAAATCTGGGATCGATGATCGAAAAGCGTGTTTCACGCCGCGCGACAATCTTTGGTGGAGGCAAGGCCGCTGGTGCAGCTGTATTCGGCAGCACCTTGCTGGCCGCATGTGGCGATGAAGGCGGACCTTCCGCATCTGCAAACACCGGCGATTTGGGTGATGAAGAAACAATCATCACTACCGCAGGTTCGATGGTGACATTGGCGACTCTGGAAGGTGCCGCGAGACAAACCGGTGGCGATCCGGTCGAGTTCCTGACCGAAGAAGGTGCGCCGGGCAGCTTCATCGCGCCCGCCGTACGCTCGACGACCGAGTTCAGCTTCAATGTTCGCGAATATGGCGAACTCAACAAGCGCATGGTGCTGGTCAATCCGGCTGAGCTGAGCTTTGTGGCGGTCGCCAAGAATTTCGACGATGTGGTGACGGTGCCACCCGGTTATTCGGTTAGCATCCTGACGGCGCTGGGCGATCCGATCCTGTCCGGTGTTCCTGCCTTCAAAAACGACGGCACGGACACGAACTACGCTGGCCGTATCGGCGACCATGGCGATGCACTTTATTTCTTCGGCCTGAACCCGCAGGGCCGCCGAAGCGATGAGTCGTCAGCCTATGGCATTCTGGCGCAGAACCATGAGAACCTGAATGTCCAGTATCTGCACCCGAACGGCCCGACGGAAGCGCCTGGCGGAGGTCGCCCCGAGGCGGAGGCCATCAAGGAGATCGAGGCGCACGGCGTTTCCTTCACCGAGATTCGCGACATGAACCAGACCGGTCCCGACAAGGGCAACGGCCAGGAGCGCGACTGGCAGTATGTCCAGGGCGGTGCATTCAATCGTCGCATTACGCCGAACACACCGACCGTCATCCGCGGTCCGGCACGCGGCTCCGACTTGCTCAGGACCAAGCATTCGCCGACGGGCACCGATGGTCGTGGAACCATCAATAATTGCGCCAATGGCGTGACCGGCTGGGGCACGCTGCTGACCTGTGAGGAGAACTGGGCGGGCTATTTCTATCGTAATGGTGACGATGCCTTCCGCAGCGCCAAGGAACTGCGCGGATTGCAGCGATACGGCGTGACGCGAAGCCCGGGCAATTATGGCTGGGCCACCGTAACGGGAAGTGCCTGGCCGCAGGACCTGTTCGACAAATGGGATGCGCGTGCCACCAATTCCGACAGCGATGGCGCCCTAACCGATTACCGCAATGAGCCCAACCAGTATGGCTGGGTGGTCGAGATCGACCCCTATGATCCGAGCGCTGCGCCGCGCAAGCGCACTGCTCTTGGCCGCATGGGCCATGAAGGTGCCTGGATGGGCAAGCTCGCAAATCGCCGCCGTCTGGCGGTCTATATGGGTGACGACTCGCGCAACGAATATTTCTACAAGTTCGTTTCCGACGCCGTATGGTCCGAGAACGACGGCAACTCGACCAACCGGTTGGCCATGGGCGATAAATATCTCGATCATGGCACGCTCTACGTCGCCCAGTTCAATGAGAATGGCACTGGCGTCTGGTTGCCGCTGGTGCATGGCCAGGTGCCCAACCTGCCCGACTATGAGTTTGAGGATCAAGCCGACATATTGGTGCATACGCGTCTTGCTGCCGATGCCATGGGTGCCACCACAATGGATCGCCCCGAATGGACGGCCTGCAACCCGGTGACGGGCGAAATCTACCTCACGCTCACCAACAACCGCGCCTCGAGCCGTCCGATCGAGGATGTGAATGCGGCCAATCCGCGCTTCTACAACGATCCGCCGGAAACCCGCTCGAGCCGCTATGGCAACCCGAATGGTCACATCGTCCGCATTCGGGAAAACGGTGATGATCCCGCGGCAACCAGCTTCAATTGGGACATCTACCTCTTCGGTGCGGATTCGCAGGACCCTGTCGTGCCTGGTGTGGACCGCAACATCTCCGGTCTCACCAATGAAAATGACTTCTCCTCGCCCGACGGCCTGTGGTTTGCACGTTCGCAGAATGCGGCGGGCAAGCACATTCCGCTCGCCTGGATCCAGACCGACGATGGCTCGATGGATGACCGTACCAATGACCAGATGCTGGCCGCGCTTCCGGGCCATGTCGGCGACGGCGGCGCGATGACAGTCAATGGTATGGATGGTGATGACAAGACCTCGGCCCAGAACACCGTTGTCGGTGCAGAGGCGAGCCTTGCAAACCTTCGCCGTTTCCTGGTCGGTCCGAACGAATGCGAGATCACCGGCGTTGATTCAACACCCGACGGCCGTACGCTCTTCGTCGGTATCCAGCATCCGGGCGAACGCGGCGATGCATCTGCGCCTTCCAGCAACTGGCCTCAAAGCCAGGATGGCAATGCAAGCGGACGCCCACGTTCGGGCGTGGTTGCCATTACGCGAAATGACGGAGGTATCGTCGGGCTCTAATCGGTCTTTCAAGCAATATCTGGGCCGGAGTGGGTTATTTACCTACTTCGGCCCATATCTGTTGAAGACGGCCATTGGCCCCCCGGGGATGGTGCGACCTTCGAGGATCAGTGCAACTTTAGAGCAGTGAGCACGTCAGCCCAGGAAACGAGTTTGAAGTTCTGCGCTTCCGCACCATTCTGACCGTCCTGTGCTACAAACAAGCCGGCAGGAAAATCTGGGCCCATGGGCTGTGCGACCAGTTCGATCCCGTCAGTCTCCTGAGTTGCCCCAAAAGTTCCTTCAGCAATGCGGAAACGCCCCAGAGGCTCCATGGTGGGCAAGCGGAAAACCGCGTAAGCATTGTCGCCCTGGCTTGAGCCAACAAGGTATCCACCAACGTCACCCTGCGGTGCAATGGCGAGGCCTTCGAGATCGGCGACAATATGCTGGTTGTCGACGGGTGCCACCATCACCTTGTCGCCAATCGCCCCTTCGCCCGGCATCGCCCAGATACCGCCGACTTCCTCACCGATATACAGTGTGCCGGTGCGCTCATCGTAGATGCAGCCTTCGGGCTGGCTCGGCACCTGCTGGAGCGTTTCGGTGCGGTAGGTCCATTGGCCGTTAATGTAATGCAGGTCAGTGCGATAGATCGCGCCTTCCTTGGGCGCGTTGTAGATGACGAAGGAGCCGTCATCATTCACCGCACCCTTGCAAATGCCGTAACCCTCGCCCGGACCAACCGGGATGCGCACAATCTGGGTGAGCGTGCCAGCCGCGGTGTCGAGTTCGGCCAACAGGATATGCACCATGGCCAGATCACTGCGATCGCTCGCCGCCACGATAACCCGGCCATCGGGCAAGGTCAGCAGGTCGACATTGTTGAGGCCCACGCCATAGTCGAGGAAGCTGCGGATTTCGCCATCGAGGTTATAGACGTAGAGGCCGCCCTTCTTGTCGGTCGCCACAATCAGGCTGGCAGTGGGATCGGCTGCATTGCGCCAGATCGCCGGATCGTCCGCTGCATCTTCATTCATTGTACCGACTGGCGTGGTCTCGCCCGCAGCCACAACGGCTACGGGCGGAAGACCTTGCGGAGCGGTGGAGCAGGCACCCAAGGCACCTGCTGCCACCATGCTTGTCCATGCGGCAGTCCGCATCAAAACGTTACCCTGACGCCGCCCTTCATCGTCCAGCTGGAGAACTCGCTTTCATACACGTTCTGGCGCCCGCCATAGGTGTTGTAGGCAAAGAAGTCCTCTTCGGTGATGTTGATCCATTCGTAGAAGACCTGGACGTTTTCCGTCACGCGATACTTGGCGCTGAAGTCGAGCTGGAAGTGATCGGCAATGATGCGATCCTCTTCGGCCGAGCCGCCCAGTTCATCGAGAAACTTGTCGCGATAGGTGCCCGCAAGACGGAGCGACAGCGGACCCCATTCGTAACCCAGTACGGCATTAAACGTATGCTTTGACGTGGCCGGCAGAGAGATCATGCGGGAGGCTGTGACTGCCCCCAGCGTATCCGAAGCATCGTCCGGCACCGTACCGGTGGCATCGGTATAGGTGTAATTGAACTGGGTCAGCAGCCCCGAAAGCGCACCGGGGAGCATGGTCCATTGCTGCGCGAACCCAAGTTCGATGCCCCAAACTTCGGCGCTGTCGCCATTGAGCGGGATCACCGCCTCGTCAAAGGCGATGCCATTGAACACCAGTCGCTCGGATGGATCGATCATATCGTTCCCGTTGAGGTCCTCGGCATTATATTCGACGTCGACGACGTAGTTCTTGATGTCCTTGTAGAAGAAGGCAGCGGACAGCGCGCCATTGCCGGAGAAATAGTATTCCGCCGAAGCATCGAAGTTCCATGCTTCATAAGGATCCAGCGCCGGGTTGCCGAATTCGCCTTCGATCTCGTCATCATCGTTGATCTCTGTGGCGAAGCGCGGTGCAACCTTGGCGAAGGGCGGTCGCACCACCGATCGATATCCGGCAAGGCGCAGGACAACATCGTCCTGCGGCTCGAAACGGACGTTCAGGCTCGGCAGCCAGAAACCGTAATTCTTCGGCGTGAAGCTGTCAGAAACAATAACCGTGTCATCGGTAGCAGTAGTGCCATCGGGCAAGGTGCCGTCTTCTTCTACCAGCAGGACATTGTTTCCGAAGATGTCGGTCTGCGTGTGTTCGTAGCGCACGCCGCCGATCACGGTCAGTTTGTCGCTAGCCCAACGGCCCAGCAGGTAACCGGCATAGATATCCTCTTCGATGGCGTAGTCCTCCACTGCGCTGTCGAACAAGGTGTCCGCATCCTGCAGCTCGAAATCGCCGAAATTATCGAAGAAGAATTCGGTCGGGCCGGTATAGCTTGCCACTGGGCCGATATTGGCGCGCCGGAAGGTCTGTTCGCCCAGTACATCGGCCAACGTGTAATCGCCGGGCCCGTCATATTCATAGAACTGGACATCGAGATTATAGGTCTTCTCGCGCCAGCGGCCTTTGGCACCAGCCTGCACGGTGAATGTGCCAGCATCCATCGCGAACTCGCGTCCTACATCGAAACGCGCGGCATATTCCTCGTCCTGTGCGTCGGAAGTGTCGACAAACTCGACGTCGTTGAGCTCATAGGTGGCCGGATCGAGGAAGTCCGAAATCCCGCTAAAGCCGTACATCGGTGTGCGCGGATCGGAGAAATCGAGGTCGAGCACCAGCCCCTCGCCCGAAAACTCGCGTTCGAACTCGGTGGGATCGACATTGTCGTCCTCAGTCTCTGAGGACTTGGCATAGCTCCCCATATATTCGATGGTCCATGGCCCAGTCACCGTCTCACCGCCAAATGCCAGCGACCAGGTGCGTTGGCGCTCGAAGCGGTCCTTGATATCACGCTCGACCACCAGTTCATCGCCATCGGAAAAGCTTCCAGTAAATCCGCTACCGGAAATATCCGCATCTTCCAGTATCAGCGTGGTGCGGCGACGATATTCCTGGTCGTCAAACTGACTGAACAGGCCGCGGACATAGAGGTCGGTCGTGTCCGAAGCGCGGACATCGACGCCAAGTGTTGCCGAAAGCCGTTCGCGCTCCACGTCGTAATCGCGATATTGCACTTCTTCCGGGAAGATGAAGCCGTCATCGTCGTCCCAGCCATCAGCCTCGATCGTGTCGACTTCATATTCGCGCTGGTAATAGGAGAGCCCGCCCGAAACGCCGAAGTTTTCGGCCAAGCGATAGGCGAAGTCCACGCTGCCCTTGGGGCCCAGTTCTTCGGAATAGTTGTTGTAAGAGCCTTCTGCGCGCGCAGTCACGTAGTTGCCTCGACGATCAAAGGCGGAAACGGTGTTGATCTCGATGCTGGCACCGATCGTATCGGCGTCCATGTCGGGCGTCAGCGACTTCTTGACTTCGATGCTTTCGATAATGTCGCTGGAAACAACATCCAGTGCCACAGCGCGGATATCGCTTTCCGGAGCTGGAACGCGCACGCCATTGATGGAGCTTGCGTTGAGGTTGGGATCGAGGCCGCGCACCGAAACGAAGCGACCCTCGCCATGGTCATTGAGCACGTTGATGCCGGGCAGACGGCGAAGGCTTTCCGCAACGTTCTGGTCGGGGAACTGGCCGATTGCATCGCGTGTCAGCACGTCCGAAACAGTGTCGGCAGCATATTTGCGTGACAAGGCGTTGGAGATGTTCGCGCCCTGGCCGATCACCAGGATACGCGTCGCGTCATCGCCGCCAAGGGAGAAGTTGAGCTCTACAGTGCCGGTCTCGGGAACCTCTACGGTGAGCGTCTGTGCCGCAACGCCTACGAATCTCGCAGTAACTTCATATGTGCCTGCTGGCAGGTCTGTAATACGATAGGAACCATCGCGGGCCGTCGATACTTGGCGACCAACCGCCTCGATTTCGATTGTGGCCGATCGCAAGGCGATCGTATCGGTCGCATCGGTTACAGTACCGGTCAGGTCACCGGCGATTGCGGGCGTTGTTGCCAGTGCAAGAGCACACATGCTGGTGCCCGCGAACAATGATTTGGACTTCATGGAATACTGCCTCCGTCATCTGATTGATGACGGGGGCTAGAGGTGCTCTTTTAAGGTGCGGCGTCAGTTTTGTTGCGATTCTATGAAGCGATCTCAAGGTTGCAATCTTGCAACGGTGGGTGATCGCGCACGGATGTATTCTGGGCTACGATTTTGGTATCGAGATGGCCTTGCGCCAATGTCCGCTTATGGGTCGTTAGCGGACATTGCCGACTTTGATCGGCTGAATGTCCGAAAGTGGGTGGGAAGCGGACGTCAGGCACTACGTCCTTGAGCGTCAATCGCGGCATGCATGATGCTCAACTCAATCGCAATAAATGCAGCGGCAAACCAAAGCCATCCGGCATTGCCCCCATTGGCATGTTGGAGCCAATATGCCGGTAGTATTCCCAAGACCAAAATCGCTCGTATCCGCAAGAGCGGTAAGGTGCCGGTTCGTTCTCCAAACAAGCCCCATTCAGGGTCCGAGAACTTTTTGGGTTTGCCGGGCGATGCATCGTCGCCCTGCATAGCTAGATTAACAAGATCGAGGCCTCTTCGATAATACCTGCTGAAAAGCATCCTGACGAATAAGAGCGTGGCCAATCCTGCAACGAATAACGTGCTTGGAAGGATCAATGGTTCGACCTGCCGGACCGCGAATCCCAACAAGGCCAACGCACCCGCCAGACTTGCGATCCACAAGCTGAAAACTCTGAGTTTACGGTCCCTCACATGCCTAACTCTAGCAGAGCGTGTTACGTCCGCAATTGGGTCGTTAGCGGACATCCCCCTCACCTTCTCTCCGCAAAGAAGGCCTTGAGCAATTCCGCTGCCTCGGCCTCACCCACACCCGCGACCACTTCGGGCGCATGCAGGCATTGCTCGTGCTCGAAGACGCGCGCGCCGTGTTCGACCGCGCCGCCCTTGGGGTCGCTTGAGCCATAGGTGAGGCGGGCGATGCGGGCATGGCTGATCGCGCCGGCGCACATGGGGCAGGGTTCGAGTGTGACATAGAGCTGGCAGCCGGTGAGCCGTTCGGAGCCGAGCACGCGTGCCGCCTCGCGCAAAGCCACGATTTCGGCATGGCCTGCCGGGTCGGCATCGGTGCGTGTGCGGTTGGCCGCGGCGGCGATCACCTCCCCGTCCTTCACCACCGCCGCGCCCACGGGCACTTCGCCCGCTTCCGCAGCCTTGCGGGCGTGGTCGAGCGCCACTTGCATGGCATGGGGAAGGGGCCA
>CAJXLD010000059.1 GCA_913055595.1 uncultured Altererythrobacter sp. | reverse complement strand
CACACCGGCTGTTGTTGAGTAAAGGGACTACATGATGAACATCAATTCCAGAGTGCCAGTTGCCCTCTTCCTGTCTGCAGCGATTGCTGTGCCGACATGGAGTGGCTCTTCGGCTCAAGAACTGGACCCCGTTGAAACCGCAGAGGCCGAAGCGGCAGATCAGGTCGAGGATCAGATTACTGTCTATGGCGCTCTACCTTCGGACCTTTCGGACTTGGCCGATGGGCCGGATGTCGAAGGTTTCATCTCTTCGCGCAGGGGACGTGAGATCCAGATTACCGCCGAAGATGGCAGCAGGACGACAGTGGTTGTCGCCGATGCCACCGAAATCCGTGCCCGTGGCGGCTTCCTCGGCCTCGACCGCGCAAACCTTACGGCTGATGCGCTGCTCAATGGCTTGCCGGTGAGGGTGGAAACCGTGCTTTGGGAAGACAACCTCATTGCGAGCCGCATCCGGTTCCGGAACCGGGACCTCGAAACGGCGGCTATGATCCGTGGCGCCACTGAACAGCGCTTTGCCGAACAGGATGCCGCTATTGACGAGAACACCGCGGGTATCGGTGAAAACACGGTTGCGATCGGCGAGAACACTGCGCTTGCCAATGCCCTGCGTGGCCGCATGGGTGATATCGACCAGTACAATATCAAGGGCGTGACCAACGTCTATTTCGATAGTGGCAAGTGGGATCTTTCCGCTCAGGCTCAGCGCGATCTTTGCGCCGCGGCGGAAGAGGCGGACGCAGAGGAAAACGCCTTGTTGCTGGTTGTCGGCTACACCGACTCGACGGGCGACCAGGATTACAACCAAGTGCTGAGCGAGCGGCGCGCCGGTCGCGTGGTGAACCATCTCCAGCAGGCTTGCCGCTGGGCACCCTATCGCATGCTGACTCCGACCGGCATGGCCGAGTCCGATCCGCTGGCGGACAATTCCACGGCAGAAGGCCGGGCGCAAAACCGGCGCGTTTCGGTGAACATCCTTGTCAGCAAGGCGCTTGACGGGCTGTGAGATGTGAGGGGTGGGCAGTGCCCACCCCCATCTCTTCCAAAAAAGCAGGCTTCGCTGACCTGCAGAGGATTACACCACCGGGCTGGTCGGATCGTCCTTCTCTTCCGGATGTGAGGTCGTCAGGCGAAGCACGGCGTAGCCCATCACAGCAGAGATCAGCGATCCGGTAAGAATACCGATCTTGGCCTCGTCGATCAGCAGGCGATACTCGGGGAAGGCCAGTTCGCCGATGAAAAGCGACATGGTAAAGCCTATTCCGCACAGGATGGTAACGCCCCACACCTCAGCCCAGGTGCATCCTTTTGGCTTCTTGGCGATGCCAAGGCGATCCGCAGCAAACACGCAGGAGAAGATGCCCACCTGCTTGCCCACCACCAAGCCTGCCGCCACAGCAAGGGGCAGCGGGTCCAGCAAGGCATCGAAGCCAAGTTCGGAGATGTCGACGCCGGCATTGGCAAAGCCGAAGACGGGAACCACCAGATAGGCGTTCCACCCGACCAGTCCGTGTTCGATGTTTTCCAGCAGCGGTTCACCGTTGCGACGACGCATGGGGATCGTAAAGGCGGCGAGTACGCCTGCAATCGTGGCATGCACACCCGAATTGAGCACGCAATACCATAGTACGACGGCCGCAAGGATGTATGGCCAGGTTCGGTCGATCCGCAATCGGTTCATCGCAAACATCGCGCCAAGAACCAGCAGGGATGCAACGAGCCATGTCAGCTTGATATTGGCCGTGTAGAATATCGCAATGACCATGACGGCGCCGATATCGTCGACAATTGCCACGGTCAGGAGGAAGAGACGCAGGACAGCGGGAACACGGGTTCCCAACAGCCCGACCACACCCATGGCGAATGCGATATCGGTTGCTGCCGGGATGGCCCAGCCGCTTGTGAGATTGGCTTCGCCACCCGCAATTGCCATGTAGACTAGGGCCGGTACGCCCATGCCGGCAATCGCCGCCAAGATGGGCAGGGTTCGTTGTTTCGGATCGGCCAGGTTCCCGGAAATGAGCTCACGCTTCACTTCCAGCCCGACGACGAAGAAGAAGATCACCATCAACGCATCGTTGATCCATAGATGCAGCGTATTGAGCTTGAACGTCGCGCTAGGGAACAGTTCGCCGTGGAACAGGTGGCGGTAACTTTCCGCCACTGCCGAATTGGCTACGAACATTGCCGCCGCTGCGACGGCGATCAGCAAGATGCCTTCAAATGCGTCGCTGACAAACAGCGCCTTGAACTGACGGGTGACGGTTTTGATGATCGGTTGGGAGGCCATGTTCTCACTTCTTTTTCGCAAATGTCGCAAACATGCAAGTGCTTGTATTGCCAATGCGCTTCTCTATGCATTCTAAAGGCTTGGCAAATAATACGTTTGGCTTGGGGATCAATCGCATGGAAGGATGGACGGTGCTTGAATGGCTCGCGCTGGCGGAGCGTGAATTGCTGTTGTTCGCAGGCTTCTTCTTCCTCATCGGGGCTATCGATGAACTGCTTGTAGACGGGTTGTGGGGCTGGCTTCGCTTGTCCGGTCGTTTGCCCAGTCTGCAATTCAATCGAGAGGATGTGCGTAAGCGCAGCTTGTCCGGGACGGCGGCAGTCTTCATTCCAGCCTGGCGCGAAGAACAGGTATTGGAACATACTATTGCCCATGCCCTGAAAGCATGGCCGCATGATGACTATCGAATTTATGTCGGTTGCTACCGCAATGACATGCCCACACTGGAATCGGCAATGCGCGGTGCAGGCTCAGATCCGCGCGTGAGGATCGTTGTTCTCGATTGCGATGGTCCCTCAACGAAGGCTGACTGTCTCAACCGCTTGTATAAGGCGCTGGAGGTCGATGAAAGGCGTTCGGGTTTTCCTGTTCGCATGATCGTGCTGCACGATGCGGAAGACATGGTTGATGCAGCAGCGCTGGGCCTGATGGACAAGGCAATCGATCGCGCGGAATTTGTCCAGATACCCGTCTTGCCGCTGCCGCAGAAGCACTCACGCTGGATCGGCAGTCATTATTGCGAGGAATTTGCCGAAGCACACGGCAAGACCATGGTGGTTCGCGACTGGCTTTCCACTTGCATGCCAGCTGCTGGTGTCGGCTGTGCTTTCGACCGAGCAATGTTGGGCAGTATGGCGCGTCGGCAAGCTGATGGCATCCCGTTTTCTGTCGATTCACTGACTGAGGATTATGAGCTGGGGATGCGGATCGAGGCAGCCGGCGGGCGTTCCCGCTTCCTTCGCGTGCGTGGAGAGGATGGCTCGCTCGTGGCGACCCGTGCCTATTTTCCTTCGCGGATCGATTCATCGGTCAAGCAGAAGGCGCGCTGGGTGCATGGAATCGCCTTGCAAGGTTGGGAGCGTCTGGGGTGGGAAGGCGGGATTGCCGAACGCTGGATGCGGCTGCGCGACCGGCGCGGCCCGCTAGCGGCACTGGTCATGGCTTGCGGCTATACTTTCTTACTGCTCGCCGGACTGTTCTTCATCCTTGGCGAGATCGGGATCGACAGGCCATGGCAAGCAGACCCGTTGTTACGCTTCCTGATCATCGCCAATATGGCCAGTTTCGCCTGGCGGGCGGTCATGCGCTTTGCATACACCGCACGAGATTATGGTTTTGCAGAGGGCGTAAGAGCCGTCTTGCGCATTCCGATCACCAATATCATTGCGATCATGGCAAGCCGACGAGCCTTGGCTGGCTATGTGAAGTCCTTGCGCGGAGAGGTCACCGTCTGGGATAAGACAGTCCATGAGACCCACCCTGCAGCGGCGCAATTGCAGCCTGAGCCGCAGCGGCAGAAAGTGGTGGCGTGAGCATGGACAGCGAAAGCAAACCAAGGCTGAAGGGACAGCCCATAAAGGTCCTGCTGTTGCTGGCGCTTGCCTGGACTGGCATTCGATTTGCAACCTGGACCGTGCCCTTTGAATTGGACGGGGCGCATGCGGCGGCTTTCACTTCAATCTCGGATGTGCCGTCGGCAGATCGCTCGCAGCGCGATCAAGCGCAAGGCACGATCCAATTGCAGCAACCGGTGGTCGGGCCTTCTTACAGCGATCCTTCAGGCTGGCGGGCACCGATGATGCAAGATGCGCCGGTCGCACCTTCCTGGAACGATCCGGGCTTCGCAGAAGACCGGCAAAGTTTCAGTCAGGCTTCTGCGACATCTTTGCTCGCTAATCCCCGCATGGCTTCTGGCCACGCCTTGTTGATGGCTGCGGGCTTTTCACAGATGGAAATCCCCCCGCAGTTGTTGGCCAATATGCGCGCCGCTTCGCCAATTGGCGCACAGGGCGGTGCGGCTGCGCCGGACAAGGCCCCGTTCCCCTTCCTGGCAGCACAACGCGAACCGAGCCCCAGCCGCTGGTCGGCCGATGGTTGGCTGCTTTGGCGGCGGGATAGCGATACGCCGCTCCTCGCTGGTCGCCCTTCCTACGGCCGCAGCCAGGCGGGTGCAGTACTGCGTTATGAACTCGCTCCCGCCAATGCCCGTCGTCCGCAAGCCTATCTCCGCGCCACCACTGCGCTGGAGGGATTCCGGGAACGGGAATTGGCCGTCGGCACGTCGGCAAGGCCATTTGCGAGCATTCCTTTACGCTTGCACGCTGAAGCACGCGTGAGTGACCGGCCGGGGAATAGCGAGGTGCGGCCGGCGGCATTCGCGGTAACGGAGCTGCCTTCGCTTGCGCTACCAAGTGACTTGCGCGCTCAGGCCTATGTACAGGCAGGCTATGTCGGCGGCGAATTTTCGACCGGTTTCGTCGACGGACAGGCCCGGATCGATCACAGTCTCGTCGGCAATGAGGATTTTGACCTTCGCGCAGGTGCGGCTGTTTGGGGAGGAACACAAAAGGATGCCGGGCGTCTTGATGTCGGTCCTAGCGCCGCCCTGACGTTCCGCCTTGGTGATACGCGCGGCCGTCTGGCTGCCGACTATCGTTTCCGCGTAGCCGGCGATGCACGACCTGCAAGTGGCCCTGCGCTCACACTATCCGCGGGTTTTTAGGCGGCTAGCGTCATTCACCTTCAATCAATCGCGTCTATGCGTTAGGCGCGATTGATGGACGTTTATCTTCCCATAGCCAATCAGGCAGTGAACGGTCTCTGGATCGTCCTCTTGGGCGGCATGACGGGTGTCCTGTCAGGCATTTTCGGCGTCGGCGGAGGATTTCTCACCACACCGTTACTCATCTTCTCCGGCATTCCGCCAACCGTGGCTGCTGCTTCCGCAGCGACGCAGGTGACGGGTGCCAGCGTGTCTGGGGTCATTGCCCACTCGCGCAGCGGCGGGGTGGACTTCCGGATGGGCGGTGTGACCGTGGCGGGTGGCTTGCTCGGTGCCGTGCTAGGTGCACTGATCTTCAACCTGCTTGAAGCGTTCGGGCAGATCGATGTGGTGATCAATATACTCTACGTTCTGCTGCTCGGTGTGATTGGCGGAATGATGGCCAATGAGAGCATCCGCTCTCTGCAGACCAAAACTCAGGGCAAGGCAAAGGCCGCCAAAAGACGTCATCATCCTGTTATCGCCAGCCTTCCCATGCGCTGGCGATTCTATCGTTCAGGACTCTATATCTCGCCGCTCGGTCCCTTGCTGATGGGCATGGTAGTGGGGATCCTGACCATGCTGATGGGCGTAGGCGGTGGCTTCATCATGGTGCCGGTCATGCTCTACATTCTCGGCATGAGCGCAAATGTCGTTGTCGGCACGTCGCTGTTCAATATCCTGTTCGTGACCATGATGACAACCATGGTCCATGCGCTGACGACGCAGGCGGTCGACATCGTGCTGGCGGGCTTGCTGCTCATCGGATCGGTATCCGGCGCGCAGATCGGTACGCGCATTGCGGTCACCGCCAAGCCCGAGATATTGCGGCTTACGCTTGCTACCATCGTAGTAGTTGTGGCGCTGGCCATGCTTTACCGCCTCGGCGTTGCGCCGGACGAAGTCTTCACGGTGGCGCCGTTATGATGCGCGTCCTTTGCATTGCTCTTCTTGCCCTCATGGTGCTGCCGCAGCTTGCACAGGCGCAAGGGCGTGATCCCATACTCGTGCCGGAGATCAGCCAGCACGAGGTGCTGGTGCGCCAGGGTTTCACCGGAACGCAATTGCTGCTCTTTGGCGCCATCCTTGATCCAGACGGGCGTCGTGTCAGCAGCGATTACGATATCGTGGTCGTCATGCGCGGGCCCTCCCAAGCAATCCAGCTGCGCGAGAAGCAGCGCTTTGCCGGTATTTGGATTAATGCGGAAAGCACCTCCTTCCGTTCCGCGCCTTCATTTTATGCATTGGTGAGCTCGCGCCCGATCGAGGAGATTGTCGATAGTAGCACTGCAGCCATCTATGAACTTGGCCTCGACTATCTGCAGCTATCCCCGACAGGGACAATCGATCCAGAGGAGTACACTCGCTTTACCGAGGGGCTGGTTGACCTGCGGCGTCGTTCCAATCTGTACCAGCAGGTCGAAGCGGGGGTCACCATCAGTGAGGACGTGCTGTACCAGGCGCGCATCTACCTGCCATCCAATGTGATTGTCGGGCGCTATGTTGCGGAAACTTTTGCCATTCGCGACGGGCGGGTAATTGCCGCTGCGAGCTCCGAAGTGCAGGTACGAAAGGAGGGGTTCGATCGCGAGGTCTCCGAACAAGCGCAAAGAAATTCTTTTGCTTACGGACTGTTAGCTGTCGCTTTATCGCTCTTTATGGGTTGGGCTGCGGGCAGGCTATTCGCATTGGTCTGAGATTAAGCGACATTCGTGGTTTGCCAGCGCGATTGACGCGATTTTAACCCCGAATCCCTATGCGCAATGCTGACGTTGAACAGCTTTGCGAGCACACACATGAACGATATTCCCCGGCAACAGTTTATTCCGGCTCCTCCGTCTTCTCAGCAGAGCGCCGGACAGGCCCCAGCGCGACCGGCGCAGGCGCCTCAGCCCGCCGGGCAGACGCCGGTGCAGGGACAGGCTCCCGCCCGACCGTCAGAACAGCAAGCTTCCCCGCCGGCTGCACCACAGCCCGCCCCGCAAGCTACGTCGGAAGAGGCGCCCCAGCAGCGCCAGGAAGTGCAATCTGAAAATGCTTCCAAACCGATTGGTGTCGTGCTCGAAATCGCCGGCTCCGGATCACAGATCGCAATCGACATGCAGCGTATCAACGAATGTTCGCAGGATCCGGACCTCTCCATCGCCCAGGCCGGACAGGTCGGTAGCCAGATAAAGATCAAGACCAAGGATGGCTGGCTGCTCGCCAGCGTTCGCAATCAGCGCCAGGATCGCCGTGGCGATGGCGGTTCCATCATCGCCAATATCGACTTTATGGGCGAAGGCATGGAAGAGAAACTAACAGGCAAGATCCACGGTTTCCGTCGCGGTGTAACTCGCTATCCCACTCCGGGTGCGATGATCTTTCCCGCAACGACCGAGGACTTGCGGCAGATCTATTCCAGCGATGGTCGCAATGCGATTGAGGTCGGTACCGTCTATCCGACAAAGGAAATCCGCGCCGGCATCTATATCGATGCCATGCTGGGCAAACACTTTGCCCTGCTGGGATCCACCGGTACCGGTAAATCGACCAGTGCAGCGCTGATCCTGCATCGTATCTGTCAGGCGGCACCGCAGGGCCATGTGGTGATGATCGACCCGCATGGCGAATATTCTGCAGCCTTCCGCAATACGGGCATGATCTTTGACGTGTCCAACCTGCAAATGCCCTATTGGCTTATGAACTTCGAGGAACACTGCGAAGTCATCTTGCGATCCAGCGGCAATGATTTGCAGGAGGACAAGGACATCCTGGCCAAGTGCCTGCTCGCAGCGCGAGCCAAGAACCGCTTGGCAGACCAGATGGGCAAGATCACGGTCGATTCTCCCATACCCTACCTGCTCAGCGATCTCACCACCATGCTGCAGGACGAGATGGGCAAGCTCGACAAGGCGAGCACCACCGCACCCTATATGCGGATCAAGACCAAGATCGATGAGTTGAAGGCCGATCCGCGTTACCAGTTCATGTTTTCGGGCATGCTGGTGGCTGACAGTATGGCCGATTTCATTTCGAAGATCTTCCGCATGCCCGGTTCGGGCAAGCCAATCTCGATTATCGACGTGTCTGGTGTGCCTTCGGACATCACAAGCACAGTGGTCGCCGTGCTTAGCCGCATGGTCTTCGACTTTGCCATCTGGGGCCGTAATGAAAAGACACGCCCGATCCTGCTCGTCTGCGAAGAGGCGCACCGCTACGTTCCGAACGAGAAGAACGCGGATGGTTCCAGCGTCGGTACGATCCTCAGCCGTATCGCCAAGGAAGGCCGTAAATACGGAATTTCGCTGGGCCTGATTACCCAGCGCCCGTCAGACCTTGCCGAAGGCGTGCTTTCGCAATGCGGCACGATCATCTCGATGCGTTTGAACAATGATCGAGATCAGGACTTCGTCCGCGCGGCCATGCCCGAAGGCGCGCGTGGCTTCCTCGATTCCATCCCCGCACTGCGCAACCGCGAATGCATCATCTGCGGCGAGGGTGTGTCGATCCCGATCCGCGTGGCTTTCGACAATCTCGAAGAAGCCAAGCGTCCTGCCTCCGAAGATCCGAGCTTCGTGGAACTGTGGAGCGAAGAAGGCGGCGAAGAAGAGCAGGTCGAACGCGTCGTCCAGCGCTGGAGAACGCAGGGAAGCTAAAGCTTCCCGTTCTCTGTTTGCCTCAAGCGCCGGCGGCGCCATCCGGCCCTTTGGCTTCCGGCCTGACCGGCCGGCGCGCAGTCGCGCTTGCGGCGCTGCGCGCCGTCCAGTGCAGATTAGCTGACTAGAACTGATTTCGGCCGCGTCAGCGGATGCGGGTGCGCAAGACAAGAGACAATTACATATCCGGCTTGAAGCGCCCGGTCGGCATGCCGTCGGTTTGCGATTGCTCGCGCGCCTCTCCGGCGGTTTCCGCATGCGCTTTCTCGCGCCAGGGCAGGTAGGTGTAGGCCCACCATGCCATGACCAGCGCGGTAAAGGCGGAGAAGGGGAAACTCCACCAGATGGCGTCCGAACCCAGCCAGTCATAGGTGAGGTAATAGAAGCCCAACCGCATGGGGTACATGGCAATGCCGAGGATGATGAGCGGTACCCAGACCGCGCCGCCCGCGCGCATGGTGGCGGTCCAGATCATGGTCAGGCCAAAGATGATGAAGTTCCAGCTGGCAAGGAACTGGATATGGCGGGCCATATCGACGGCTGGGCTGTCCGGCCCAAGGAACAGCACCAGTGCCGGGCGGTCGAAGGCGAGCAGCAACAGCGTGACCGTGCCGGTCATCGCGGCCTGCACCCACAATCCCGCCTTGGTAACCTTCTCCAGCCCATCCCATTTGCCCGCGCCAATATATTGCGCGGCAATTGCGCTAACCGCCCCGCCAATCGCCATGCTCGGCATCTGGATATATGTGAAGAGCTGCATCGCCGCGCCATAGGCTGCCGTCATCAGCATCCCCTCGCGGTTGACCAGGCCGACCACGATAATGCCCGCCGCGCTCATCAACAGCATTTGCGCACCCATCGGCACACCCTTGCTGATGATATATTTCAGCTCCTCGCTATCGGGTTTGAGATAGGTGAGTTCGGGCCCACGCAGCCGTAGCGGCAGGTCTTTCAGATAGACATAGACGATCATCAGCGCGAAGCTGGTGAGCGCGGCGATGACCATGGCTAGTGCCGAGCCGGTGATGCCCAGTTCGGGGAAGGGCCCCCAGCCGGTAATGAGCAGCGGGTTGAGAACAATATCCAGGGCAACGGTAACGCCCATGAAAATCAGCGGCGTCTTGGCATCTCCCGCGCCGCGCAGGCCCATCTGCAATATGATCGAAGCCATGACGATGGGCATGGAAACGAACAGCATGCGCAGATAATCATAGGCGAGCTGCCACGCCGCGCCAGGCGTTCCCAGCAGGTCAAGCAATGGCCCGGTGAAGGCAAAGCCGATGGCCGCGATCACAGTCATCACAATGAAGCTGAAGCCCACCGCTGTGCCGAATGTGCGGCGGGCGCCATCGACATTGCGCGCGCCGAAACGCTGGCCGATCTTGACCGTGCCCGCCATGCCGAGGCCGAACGCCGCGGCGGACATCAGGAACATGATGATATTGGCATTGGCGGTGGCAGCCAGCGCCTCTTCGCCGATCAGCCTGCCGACCCAGATCGAATTGATCGTTCCGTTTAAGGACTGGAGCACATTGCTCAGCAGCGTTGGCACGCTGAATGCCAGAAGTGTAGGCATGATCGCGCCCTGCGTCAGATCCCCGCGCAAGGGAGAGGGCGGCTTACCGTCATTGTCTGGGGTGGGTGAGGAACTCATCGGTCTGTCAGGTGCCTCGCGTATCGCCGAACAAATGAATGTGCAGCCTGTCGCTTAAGCGGAAACCGTGCTCCATGCATAGGGAGGTGAGCATTCTTTCCCGCGCGCTGATCGTCTCGCTGTCGGTCCCCTCGGGCATCAGGAAGATATGGCGCGAAGGGATGGCATGCTTGCGCTGGATGGCAAGGACCTCTTCCACGTCCTCCGGCTCCGCGATCACGAATTTGAAGAAGGCGCGCTCGTCGGTTGCCCAGCGGTCGAGCAGTTTCTCGGGCAGGGCGAGTTCGGCAGGATTTCCACTGTGCGAAAGCTTGGGGCTGACGTTGTATTGGTCCACGCGAATATCGAAGCTGCCAGGCGGATCGACAGTGCCGTTGGTTTCCACTTCGATCCTGACCGAGTCCCCACGCAGGCGGGGACCTGTAGCATCCTCGGGGAGACTCCCGCCTTCGCGGGAGATCTCGAGGGTGTCGAGGTATTTGAGCATCTCGGCCAGCTTGCTCGCCTGCAGCAGAGGTTCCCCGCCGGTGATGACGAGGCGGTCCTGCCCGAGCCCAGCGATCCGTTCGGCTACGTCCCGCTCATCCAGTGTGATCTGGTTGGCTTTGCGCTCGAATGTCTCGCCGTTGCGATGCGGGCGATTGTCACCCTCGAAGCGCCAGCTATAGGCCGTGTCACACCAGACACAGGCGAGGTTGCAGCGCGACAGGCGGAGGAAGGCCACCGGCATGCCCGCGGAAGGTCCCTCGCCCTGGATGGAGGCGAAGATTTCGGGTTCGCCGGGGGATTGGGTTGCGAGGACAAGGCTCATCGTGTTGCAACCGAAATTGACAAAATTGACAAGGGTGCGGGACTCACGGGAGCGCATTTTCCTAAATTACTCAAGGCCTTGTCACGAAAATGCAAAATTGACACTCTGCCAGAGTGACTGGTCAAGGCGGGCAAGGCTATCATCGCACGGCCCTTGCCACATTATGCAGTTGTAGGAAAAGGGCTGATCAGTTCCTTACGCAGCTTGGGGCAAGTTCCTCCCTGATGGGGGAGGAAGATTCACCCCAGCCGTTCCAGAGCCGCTGTCAGGCGTTCGATTTCCGCAGCGTGATGCGCATGGTCCTCACGCGCCTTTTCGACCGCTTCGGGCTTGGCGCGTTCGACGAAATTGGGATTCCCCAAGCGGCCTTCGAGCGACTTGGCCTCCTTGGTCGAGGCCTCGAGCGCCTTGGTCAGGCGGGCCCTTTCCGCATCGATGTCCACCACGCCTTCCAGAGGAATGATGAGGACATCCGATCCGGCGGTTATCTGCATGGCGGCGCCTGCGGGCGCATCGGCGA
>CAJXLD010000058.1 GCA_913055595.1 uncultured Altererythrobacter sp. | reverse complement strand
TAGGGAATGGCTTCCATGTAGAGCAGCGGATCGTCCATGTCGCGCACTTCGGTTTCCCAGCGCTGCACTGGGGCAAGGCCGGCATTATAGGCGGCCATGATCTTGGGCAGCTTGTTGCGCGTGGCGGCAGTATTCTGGAGCATTTCCAGATTGCGCTGACCGAAGGCGAGATTGGTGCGCGGTTCGAAGATGTCGACCTGGTCGGGACCAAGTTCCAGGCGGGGCGCATGCTGGCGCACGGTGATGGGCGTGATCTGCATCAGGCCCTGCGCATTGGCAGGGCTAAGCGCGCTGGCGCGGAAGTTCGATTCCTGCAGGATATGAGCATAGGCGAGCGCCGGATCGACACGCCAGCCGTTAAGCGGCGTCCAGCGTGGGGCAGGGTAGGCGCTGGCGGGATCGGCACGGCCACCGACGGGCGCGTTATAGGCCATATAAAGCTGGGTTTGCGGAAGGCCGAGGTCGCGCGCGAGGCGGGACAGCGCTTCGTAATCAGACGGATCGCCGATCTTGGCCTGGTGCAGCAGGACTGCGCTTGAAAGCACATCCTCATCGATTTCCATCAGCGCCTTGGCGATGCGGACATTCTGGTGACGGGAGAGACGTTGCCAATCCTCGGTCGTGAGATCTGCCTGTGCGCTGCGTCCGGGAAGATTTCGCCCGAGTTGCTCCGCGGCGAGCATACCGTAGAGCGTCTGGTCATTGCCCGCGGCTTCGGCGAGCAATTGCGATGACAGATGCGGCTGGCGACAGCGCAGTGCGGCGCGACTGCCCCAATAGAGCGCAGCCGTGCGCAATTCGACATTCTCGGCGAGAGCGGCGGAGCGGCGGAAGCTTTGCTGCGCTTCCTCGCAATCATTGAGGCGCCAGGCGGCTAGCCCTGCGACCCATTCGCCTTCCGCCACCCAAGGGCCGCTTCCGGCACCGACCGTTTGCGCCATTGCCAGTGCCTGCACATCCATGTTCTCGATGAAATAGGACCATGCCACGCGTTGCCGCCATTCGGCGCGGGCCTCGGCGCTCAGAAGGGAATCGACACCATCTAGCAGCAGGCGAGCGGTATCCGGATCGTCATTGGTGATCGCTTCGAGGATGCTCGCGCGCACCTCATCGGGCATGGTGGTGTCGTCGATAGTGGCCGGGCGGGTGCGGCGCGGGAAGCTGCCGACAGAGCGCATACGGTTTTCTGTTGGCAGGCGGGGAACCCGGCTGATCCCGCGCGCCTGGCCCAATCGCAGCATTTGCTCCGCCATGGGCAGCTCGCGACCGGTTTCCTGCCATTGCTCTATTTGCCGCCCTTCGACGCGCGGGGAGCGGGCATGGAGATAAAACTCCGCCTGCGCGACGGGATGCAGCAGGCCGCCTTCGCGCTGTCCGAGAAGCTCGGTGACTTCATCCCAATCCTCGCTATCGATGGCGCTGAAGACCGAGCGGTAATAGGCAGCGTCCTCTTCGGACAATTGCGCGGGGGAACCCGAACGCTCGATATGCGCTACGAAATATTCGCGAGACCCCTCTGCCAGTGCCGGTTGGGCAACAAAGCTTGTCGCCAGAAGTGCAACCGCAAGAGCAGCCTGTTTCCTCATCATTACCCCATCCAGTCAAGCCAGCGGCGCCACAGATCGGCACGCAATTTGGCGTTCTGGAGCAAATTCTCCGGAGCGAAGCTTGCCAGTAGCTGAATCGATGTCTCGCCCAGACTCAATTCCGCCACGCCTTGCCGCTTTTCCTGCCCCAAAAGTGGCAGGATATCGCGCCCCAGCACGAGCAGGCGTTTTGGAGAGGCAAGGGCGATGTGGTGGCGGAGGACTTTGCCCATCCCGCTCGCCAGCAAGCTGTCCCAATCGGCCAGCGGCGTATGGCGGGGAAGGACAGAGGCGAAGTAGCTCTTGCCCTCGGCGATCTCCATCGCGCGCAGCATGTTCCTGACCAGAGTGCCTTGCTCGCCGGAGAGCAGGTTCTCGCCATCGCCCGCTTCGGGCATCGGAACCAGCACCATAAGCTCGGCCTGCGGAACCCCGCGTGGCGGAATGCGTTGGAGAGTGCCCGCTGCATCGAGGCTCGCCTCGCGCATCCACCAGCCGTGAAACGCATCGAGTGCCTGCGGCCATTGGGTGGGGTCGTCGCCGATCTGGGAAATGGGAGGTGGTGCGGACTCTTCCGCTGGTTTTGGGGCCTGCTGGGCGGGCTTTGGTGCCCTTGTGGCGCTTTCAACCTCTTTCAGCAGTGTCTCTGGCGCGTCGTGAAAGTCCTGGTCCACGCCGGCCTCGCGCCACCAGTCACAGGCGGCGGCGAACTGTTCTGCCAGTGTGAGGGGTTCCCGACTTTCCATAATCACCTGTCTGCTGCTCTTGACCTCATGCACACCAGCGATCAAGTCCTTTACCCATGATCTACCCTGTTAAGGAGAGCCGCGCATGAGCGAACGCGAGAGCATGCCGGTCGATGTCGTGATTGTCGGTGCGGGCCCCGCAGGCCTTGCGGCCGCGATCCGGCTGAAGCAGCTGAATGACGAGCTGGAAGTGGTGGTCCTGGAAAAGGGCGCCGAGGTGGGCGCGCATATCCTTTCGGGCGCTGTGATCGATCCGCGCGCGCTGGACGAGCTGTTGCCCGATTGGCGCGAGAGTTGCCCAATGGCGGAGGTTCCGGTGACGGAGAACCACCACTGGGTGCTCACCCGGACGGGCAGGTGGACCATGCCGCATCTCGCCCTGCCGCCGCTGATGTCCAACAAGGGCAATTACACCGGATCGCTGGGCAATCTGTGCCGCTGGCTGGCCGAAAAGGCCGAGGAAATGGGCGTGCAGGTCTTCCCCGGCTTTCCGGCAAGTGAAGTGCTGTTTGATGAGGCGGGTAATGTCATGGGCGTGGCGACGCAAGACATGGGCGTTGCCGCCGATGGCAGCCACAAGCCCGAATTCGAACCCGGCATCGAACTGCATGCCAAATACACACTCTTTGCAGAGGGCGCTCGCGGCCATCTGACCAAGCAGATGAAGGCGCGCTTTGATCTGGAGGCCGATTGCGAGCCACAGGTCTATGGTCTCGGCATCAAGGAATTGTGGGATATCGATCCTGCGAAGCATGAGTCGGGCAAGGTCGTCCACACGCAGGGCTGGCCGCTGTCGGAAACGGGCACATGGGGCGGGGGATTCCTGTATCATCAGGCCAATGGGCAAGTGGCTTTGGGCTTTGTCACCGCGCTCGATTACGCCAATCCTTACGTCTACCCCTTCGAGGAATTCCAGCGCTGGAAGACGCACCCGGCTATCCGCGAAGTGCTCGAAGGCGGCAAGCGCGTGGCCTATGGCGCGCGCGCAATTAATGAAGGCGGGTGGCAGAGCGTGCCGAAGCTCGCCTTCCCCGGCGGCGCACTGATCGGTTGTTCGGCAGGCTTCGTGAACGTACCACGCATCAAGGGCACGCATACCGCGATGAAGAGCGGAATGCTGGCGGCGGAGACTATCGTCGATGCCATCACTGCGGGCCGCGAGAAGGACGAGCTGGCGAGCTATGACACCGGCGTCCGCTCCAGCTGGATCGCCAAGGAATTGCAAAAGGTGAAGAATGCCCAGCCGCTCGTCGCCAAGTTCGGCGAGGATCTGGGCACCGTGCTGGCGGGAATCGACATGTGGCTGCGCACGCTGAAGATCCGCCTGCCGTTCACGCTGGGCCATCACAAGGATGCCGACAGCCTGCGCCGCGCCGATCTCTACACGCCGATCGCCTATCCCAAGCCCGATGGGAAGGTGACTTTCGATCGCCTGTCTTCGGTCTTCCTTTCCGGTACGAACCATGAGGAAGACCAACCATGCCACCTGCATGTCGCCGATCTGGAACTGCAGAAGACCAGCGAGCTGGGTGTCTATGCCGGGCCGAGCACCCGCTATTGCCCCGCGGGCGTCTATGAATGGCTGCAGGAGGAAGGACAGGAGCCGAAATACGTCATCAACGCGCAGAACTGCGTCCACTGCAAGACCTGCGACATCAAGGACCCCAACGGCAATATCACCTGGGTCACGCCTGAAGGCGGCGGCGGTCCGGCCTATCCGAATATGTGAGGCAGAGCCGTGTGGATTTACATCATCGCTGCCTTGGTTGCGACCACAATGGGGTTTGGAGCGGGATATCTCTTGCTAGGGTTCTTCTGGGCATTTCTCGGTTGGTGGTGGAAATCGCTCAACCTCTGGCGCGTCGTGCTGGCATTCTACACATTCTACATCTTGAGTATGTTGGTGCTGTTGATCTTTCTGATCGCCACCGATGTTTCTCCAGATTCCAAATATACTTATGACATGGGTGTCCTCATAGTTTCCATGAGCTTGGGATATCTGGCGTTCTTCCTAGTCAACAAGCGCCGATTTGCTCGCAAGAGCGTGGGGTTACGTTGAATCTTCGCGAAACAGCCTATGCCAAGATCAACCTCGCGCTGCATGTGCGGCGACGGCGGGAGGATGGCTTCCACGAGCTGGAGACGCTCTTCGCCTTCGTCGACGCGGGGGATGAGCTGGTTGCGACCTCTTGCGAGGCGGACCGGCTGGAAGTGGTGGGCGAGTTCGCTTCTGCCCTGACCGATCCATTCGACAATATCGTGGCCAAAGCGCTGACTTCGCTTCCGCACCCTGACGGGCTATGTGTCACGCTGCAAAAGAACCTGCCCGTCGCGGCAGGGCTCGGCGGTGGCTCCGCCGATGCGGGGGCGATCTTTCGCATGATCCGCGATGCCTATGGCTTGCCTGATGACTGGCATGAGCGTGCTTCGAAACTGGGTGCCGACGTTCCCGCCTGCGTCGAGAGCATAACGCATATCGGCCTCGGCACAGGAACCGAGGCGCGGGAGGTCGAGAACGACGTGTCCGGAATGGCCGTGCTCCTCGTCAATCCGCGCGTTCCGCTTTCGACAGGCCCGGTGTTCAAGGCGTGGGACGGGCAGGATCGCGGCCCATTGCCTGAAGGGACGGCGCGCGACATTGCGCAAGCCGGGCGAAACGATTTGCGCGATCCCGCCATCGGCCTGTGCCCGCAGATTGCCGATGTGCTGGCGGCGCTCGCAGATACCTCGCCTTGGCTTGCCGAAATGTCTGGCTCGGGTGCTACCTGTTTTGCGCTCTATGAAAGCAGAGCCCACCGGGACGAGGCATCACAGGCCATAGCGAGGCTGGAACCCGACTGGTGGCAGATGGTAGGGGTTTTGCGGTAGCTCCCCCAAACACTAACCTCCGTTCGTCCTGAGCTTGTCGAAGGACTGTTCTTCTTTTTTGCCCGCGCAGCCTCCAGAACAAGGACAACCCTTCGACAAGCTCAGGGTGAGCGGGTAGTGAGGGATTGAGCGAAGTTTATGGACTATCCTTGAAATGCAACCGAGTGCACCAATGAACTTCACTCCTTTCAGACAAATCGGCGTACCCAACCGGCGCGGTATCGTTTCCGTCTGCGATCATGCTTCCAACACTGTGCCCGAAGGGATCAAACTTGGCGTTCCCGAAGGGGCGATGGAAAAGCATATCGCGTGGGATATTGGCACTGCCGGCGTGGTCGAGCGCATGGCGCGGCGGCACCATATTCCGGCGCATCTCGCCGATGTCAGCCGTTTGGTGATCGATCTGCATCGCGAAGAAGAGTCCAAGGGGCTCATTCCCACGACAAGCGATGGCATCCTTATTCCCGGCAATATCGGTGCCGACAGGGAAGGGAGACTGGAAGCGCTCTATCGCCCCTATCACGATGCGCTGGCGGCATGGCTGGATGAACGCGATCCCACGCTGATCCTGTCGATCCACAGTTTCACGCCCTGCCTTGAGAGCGACCCCTGCGAGCGTCCGTGGGAGATCGGCCTGCTCTACAATGAGGATGATCGCGCCGCCCGCCACGCCATTCGCCTGTTCGAGGAAATGGGTGTCACCGTGGGCGATAACGAGCCCTATTCGGGCAAACAGCTCAATGCGACGATGAACCGTCACGCAGAGGCGCACGGCAGGCCCTATTGTGCTATAGAAATCCGCAATGACCTGATTTCCACAGAGGCCGGACAGGCACGCTATGCCGCCATGATTGCCGATGTCGCAGGCCGGGTGGTGATAGCGCTGGAGAGCGCTTGAGGTCCGCAGTTGCCCTTGCAACCGCATTTTCGCTTAAGATGAGGGGAAGACTAGGCTAGGGGCGCAGGCGAAACGTATTTTACGCATTTGGAGTGACTATGCCCGCCTATCGTTCACGAACTTCCACCCACGGCCGCAACATGGCCGGTGCGCGCGGACTTTGGCGCGCAACGGGCATGAAGGATGGCGATTTCGGCAAGCCGATCATCGCGATCGTGAACTCCTTCACCCAGTTCGTGCCGGGCCATGTGCATCTGAAGGATCTGGGCCAGCTGGTCGCGCGAGAAGTCGAGGCTGCTGGAGGCGTAGCCAAGGAATTCAACACTATCGCTGTCGATGATGGCATCGCCATGGGGCACGACGGCATGCTCTATTCATTGCCGAGCCGGGACCTGATTGCCGACAGCGTCGAGTATATGGTCAACGCCCATTGCGCCGATGCGATGGTCTGCATCTCCAACTGCGACAAGATCACGCCGGGCATGCTGATTGCAGCCATGCGCCTCAATGTCCCCTGCGTCTTTGTCTCGGGAGGGCCGATGGAAGCGGGCAAGGTGGTGCTGAAGGGCAAGGAGGTGGCGCTCGACCTGGTCGACGCCATGGTTGCCGCCGCCGATGAAAGCTACTCGGATGAGGAAGTCGCTGATATCGAGCGCAGCGCCTGCCCCACCTGTGGTTCATGTTCGGGCATGTTCACCGCCAATTCGATGAACTGCCTGACCGAAGCGCTGGGTCTGTCTCTACCCGGCAATGGCTCGCAGCTGGCCACCCATGCCGATCGCCGGGGCCTGTTCGAGCGTGCCGGTCGCCTCGTGGTGACATTGGCCAAGCGCTATTACGAGGAGGATGACGAGAGCGTGTTGCCGCGCAAGATCGCCAGTTTCGAGGCTTTCGAGAACGCGATGAGTCTCGATATCGCCATGGGCGGTTCGACCAACACCGTTCTGCACTTGCTCGCCGCCGCGATCGAGGCGGGCGTGGACTTCACCATGGAGGATATCGACCGCCTCAGCCGCAAGGTGCCGTGCCTCTCCAAGGTGGCTCCGGCCAAGAACGACGTTCACATGGAAGATGTCCACCGCGCAGGCGGGATCATGGCGATTCTCGGTGAGCTTGACCGTGCGGGCCTGCTCCACACCGCGCTGCCGACCGTGCACAGCCCGACACTGGGCGATGCGTTGGCCGATTGGGATATCCGCCTGACCAACAATCCCAAGGTGCAGGAGTTCTACAAGGCGGCCCCCGGCGGCGTGCCGACGCAGACGGCTTTCAGCCAGAACCGCCGCTGGGGCGAACTGGACATAGACCGCGAGAATGGTGTGATCCGCTCGAAGGAACATGCCTTCAGCCAGGACGGTGGACTTGCCGTGCTATATGGCAATATCGCGCGCGACGGTTGCATCGTGAAGACCGCAGGCGTGGACGAGAGCATCCTCAAGTTCTCCGGCCCGGCGAGGGTATTCGAGAGCCAGGATGCCGCTGTCACCGCGATCCTTACCGATCAGGTGAAGGCGGGCGATGTGGTGGTGATCCGTTATGAAGGGCCGAAAGGCGGGCCGGGGATGCAGGAAATGCTCTATCCCACCAGCTATCTGAAGTCGAAGGGCCTCGGAAAGGCATGCGCCCTGCTGACCGATGGGCGTTTCTCGGGCGGTACCTCGGGCTTATCGATCGGCCATGCCTCTCCCGAAGCGGCAGAGGGTGGCGAAATCGGTCTGGTGCAGGAAGGCGACCTGGTCGAGATCGATATCCCCAACCGCACGATCAATCTTGCCGTGTCCGATGCCGAACTGGCCGCGCGCCGCGAAGCGATGGACGCCAAGGGCGATGCCGCCTGGCAGCCCTCAGCCGAACGCCCGCGTCGGGTCACTGCCGCGCTGCAGGCCTATGCGGCCATGACAACCAGCGCCGCCAAGGGCGCGGTGCGCGATGTCACCCAGCTCAAGCGCAATGGCTAATGGCTGACCTGTTGACATACGCTCCGGCCAAGCTTGTGGGCGGCGATGCACAGTAGCCAGATCCTCACCGTCGCGCAGATGCAGGCGGCCGAACAGGCGCTGATAGACGGTGGAGAGACCGTTTCCACATTGATGGAAGTGGCTGGCAAGGGCGCGGCGGACTGGATCTGGCGCGTGGCGGCCGGACGTTCGGTGACGGTGCTGTGCGGCCCGGGCAACAATGGCGGCGATGGTTATGTGATCGCGTGCGTGCTGCAGGAACGCGGGCTCAAAGTGCAGGTGGTTGCGCCATTCGATCCCAAGACGCCTGCCGCTAAGGAATCCCGCAAGCGCTGGGGAGGCGAGCCGGTTGCTGATGCGAACGGGCAGGTGTTTGTCGATTGCTTGTTCGGTAGCGGCCTCGCGCGTCCGCTGGACGACGCTTTGGCGGCACAGTTGAACCGGCTTGCGTCTCGGCATGAATATCTCATCGCAGTCGACCTGCCGAGCGGCGTCGACAGCGACAGCGGCGATCTGCTCAACGGCGATCTGCCATTTTACGATCTCACCATTTCGCTGGGAGCATGGAAATTCGCCCATTGGCTGATGCCCGCCATGGAAGCGATGGGCGATAAGCGGCTCGTCGATATCGGGGTCGCCCATTCGCGGGACAAAGCGCGCCTTTCCGCAAGGCCGCGTCTGTCGGCGCCGGACAGGGATGCTCACAAGTACAGCCGTGGCCTGCTCGCGGTGGTTGGTGGCGAAATGCCCGGCGCCGCGATCCTCGCTTCGCGCGCAGCGACGCATGGTGGGGCCGGCTATGTGAAGCTTTTCATCGAAAGCGACGTGCCCAATATTCCGCCTGAACTGGTGGTGGAGCAGGAATCGCTTTCGCAGCTCTTGTCCGATGATCGCCTGTGCGCCGTCCTGATCGGCCCGGGCCTGGGACGCAGCGAAGAAGCGCGGGCTAGGCTGGCGTGGACGCTCGGCTGCAACCTGCCTACCGTTTGCGACGCCGATGCGCTGGTCTTGCTGGAACCCGACATGCTCGATGGCCGGACCAGCCCGCTCATCGTCACGCCACACGCGGGCGAGCTCGAGCATCTCGGCAACAATTTCGGCAGCGTCGGTTTTGACCGGGTGGAGCAGGTTTCAGAGCTCGCGGAATCGCTTGAGGGCGTGGTCGTGGCCAAGGGACCGGACACAATGATTGCCGCGCCGTCAGCACCGGTCACGATCATGCCGCCGGCGACAAGCTGGCTCAGCACGGCTGGGACGGGCGATGTGTTGGCAGGGCTCATAGCGAGCCGACTGGCCGTAGGGTCAAGTGGCCCGTTAAGCCATGCGGCCGAGGGGTGTTGGCTCCATCTTGAGGCGGCAAGATTGGCAGGTGCCGCATTTTCCGCCGGAGACCTGATTGATTTTATTCCACATGCTTACGATGAATTTCTGTGAGCAATACTGAAGAAATCATTCGTATTGCTGCAAAGGGTGATGGCGTCACCGCGTCGGGCCTCCATGTCGCGGGGGCAGCGCCGGGGGACATCGTGACGCCAGATGGTGTTGCCGAGCGCGGGCTGCATCATGTCGAGCCGGCGTGCCAACACTTTGGAAAATGCGGTGGCTGCGAGTTGCAGCATTGCGACGAGGCATCGCTGACAGAATTCGTTACCAACCGCGTCGTCCACGCCGCGCGCCAGCAGGGACTTGAAGCCAAGACAGTTACCCCGGTACATCTTTCGCCTCCCAACAGCCGCCGACGCGCCACGCTGCACGCCATCAACGGCGGTGGCCGCGCGCTGGTGGGGTTTCGAGAGCGTGGTGCACACCGAATCGTGGACATGAAGCAATGCCATATCCTTCGGCCCGAGCTTTTCGCCCTGGTCGAGCCTTTGCGGGCCTATCTCTCCAAACGGCGGGACAAGTATGCGGCAGACATCGATCTGATCCTGACCGACCAGGGCGTTGATTGTGCGATCCGCAATCTCGCCATCGAGGGGCTGGAGCAAACCGAGGACCTGCTCGATTTCTGTCGTGAACATGGCTTGGCGAGGCTCGGCATGGATCAGGGCTATGGGCCGGAGACCTTTTGGGAACCTGAGCCCGTCACCGTCACTTTAGGTGGCGTACCGGTGCCTTATCCTTCGGCATCCTTCCTGCAGGCGACGTTGGATGGCGAAAAGGCGCTCGCTGGCGCCGTTTGCGAATGGCTGGCCGATCGCAGCCGGATCGCCGACCTGTTCTCAGGCCTGGGCACATTCGCCTTCGCGCTGGCGAGGAATGCCGAGGTGACCGCCTGCGAAGCGGCTCGCGACGCCGTGCTCGCCTGCAAGGGCGCGGCTAGCCGGCAAAGGATCAGCGCAGACGTGCAGCATCGCGACCTCTTCCGCAATCCGCTGCGGGCAGAGGAACTGGCTGCATTCGACGGAGTGGTAATCGATCCGCCCCGTGCCGGCGCACGCTCACAGGTGGAGCAATTGGCGCAATCTACCTTGCCAAAGATCGCCTATATCAGCTGCAATCCCTCCAGTTGGGCACGTGATGGTGCGATCCTGGCCGCGAATGGCTATGAACTGGAAGAATTGCGGCCGGTTGGACAGTTTCGCTGGTCAACGCATGTCGAACTGGCAAGCCTGTTTGTGAAGGCTGGATAGGGGAAGTCAGTTTGCAGCGCGCTTGGCCACGACGAAGGCCAGCAAGCCGCCGAATGTCTCCAGCATGTCACCGTCGACCTCGTCATCCTCGATAAAGATATCGAGCCGGTCCTCGATTTCGGTCAGCAGCCCCGCCACCGCCATGGAATCAAGCTCGGGTAGATGGCCGAACAATCCCGAATCCGCGTCGAATGTGGCGACGTAGGTTGCATCGAGTCCCAGCACGCTCTGTAGCACCTGGCGCAGCGCCAGATCGGCATCGACCTTGTCGTCTTGAATGGCGGGAAGCTTGTCTGTCATTGCTGGACGAGGCTCCTAGCTACGCCGCGCAGGGGAAACAAGCTTGAGAATCGCGGATATTGGCAGTTCTGGCGTGTTGGCCCGATCGTGCGGATCGTCTAACGAACTGAACTTGCTCGTTGCCTTTGCAGCGAAGTTCCAGTTTGGAGGCACATGACGCTTTCGCCCGATCCCGATACAAGGCCGCTCGATGACCTTGCCCTGCGCGGGGAGGATGAGGACTTGGCATTGGTCCTGCGCGGGAAAAGCCTGAGCTGGAACGACCTGCGGAGCCGTGTCGCCCTGCTGGCGGCGTGGCTGGCGGATCAGGTGCCGGAAAAGGGCGCGCGCATCGCAACATGGGCGGCCAAGGGGGAGCTGGCTTGTCTGATGCCGCTCGCTGCGGCGCGGGCAGGACTGGTGCATGTGCCCATCAACCCGCTCCTCAAGCATGCGCAGGTGCGCCATATCCTGCACGATAGCGGGGCCAGCATGCTGATCGCCAACAGCGCTCGCCTTTCCGCGCTGGAGGAGGGCGATGCGCCAGAGAGCTGCGTGTCATTCGAGGAACAACAGGCCTGGGACCTCGCAGAAGCCCATGGAGGCGCGCTGGAGGCCTCTGAAGCCGATCCGCAGGACCTTGCTGCCATTCTCTATACCAGCGGCTCCACGGGGCGTCCCAAGGGGGTGATGCTGAGCCATGCAAACCTGTGGCTTGGTGCGGTTAGCGTGGCACATTACCTTGGC
>CAJXLD010000057.1 GCA_913055595.1 uncultured Altererythrobacter sp. | reverse complement strand
CCAATTTCGACAACCTCACCCCGCTCTATCCCGACGAGCGTCTGAATCTCGATACCAAGGACCCGACGGTCAAGGACAAGTCGGCTCGCGTGATCGACCTCATCGCCCCGCAGGGCAAGGGCCAGCGCTCGCTGATCGTTGCTCCGCCACGCACGGGTAAGACCGTGCTGCTGCAGAACATCGCCAAGGCGATCACGGACAACCATCCGGAAGTGTTCCTGCTGGTTCTGCTGGTCGATGAGCGTCCGGAAGAAGTCACCGACATGCAGCGCAGCGTGAAGGGCGAGGTCATCTCCTCGACCTTCGATGAACCGGCCTCTCGTCACGTACAAGTCGCTGAAATGGTTATAGAAAAAGCCAAGCGCCTGGTCGAGCACAAGCGCGATGTTGTGATCCTTCTGGACTCGATTACGCGCCTCGGTCGTGCCTATAACACCGTGGTTCCCAGCTCTGGTAAGGTGCTGACCGGCGGTGTCGATGCCAATGCTCTGCAACGCCCCAAGCGCTTCTTCGGTGCAGCGCGTAACATTGAGGAAGGCGGTTCGTTGTCGATCATTGCTACCGCGCTGATCGATACGGGCAGCCGGATGGACGAGGTTATCTTTGAAGAGTTCAAGGGCACCGGCAACTCGGAAATCCAGCTCGACCGCAAGGTCGCGGACAAGCGCATCTTCCCGGCGCTCGATGTCGGCAAGTCCGGCACCCGCAAGGAAGAGTTGTTGGTCGACCAAGCCACGCTCAGCAAGATGTATGTGCTGCGCCGCATCCTGATGCAGATGGGTACCGTCGATGCGATGGAATTCCTCCTCGACAAGATGAAGGATTCCAAGACCAACGAGGACTTCTTCGAGACGATGAACCAGTAAGGGTGAGGATTGGGAAGGGGGTTGCGGTCCCCTTTTCTACGCGACCACTGGAAATCCACCACCGTCTTGCTCATATAGAACACTTGGATGCCTGCCGTGACATAGCGGCATGCCCGAGCGAAAGGTCGGACGGATGAAAGTGAATATCGAAATCGATTGCTCGCCGGAGGAGGCGCGGCGTTTCATGGGGCTACCCGATGTCGAAAAGGCCAACTCGGTTTATGTCGATGCTATTGCCAATGCCATGAAAGGTGTTTCGGACAAGGAGCAGTTGCAGGAATATGCCCAGCAGCTCGCCCCGATGGGGCAGATGGGCCTGAAAATGTTCCAGTCCTTTGTTGAAGGCGCGAGTAAACAGTCCGGTGGCAGGTCGTCGTCTTCCAGTAAGAGCAAAAGCGACGACTGAACTTACTTATGGATACGATATTCGCCCTTTCGAGCGGCGCTCCGCCGGCGGGTATCGCTGTGATCCGGGTGACCGGCCCCGAAGCGGGAAAGGCGCTTGAAAAGCTCGCCGGAAAGATGCCTCTTTCACGCAAGGCGACCCGTGCCTGGTTGAGGGATGGCAAAGGCAATCACCTCGATGACGGACTGGTGCTGTGGTTTCCGGGGCCGAATTCGGTAACCGGGGAGGACCTCTGCGAGTTTCATCTCCATGGTGGACGGGCCGTGATTGAGGCAGTTGAAGCTGCGCTGGCAGCCATTCCCGGCCTCCGCAAAGCGCAAGCAGGGGAGTTTACCAGGCGCGCCTTCGCCAATGGCCGGATCGACCTCGCCGAGGCTGAAGGGCTGGCAGACCTACTTTCAGCCGAGACCGAGCTTCAGAGGCAGGCAGCCGTGGCGAACGCCGGTGGATTGCTGTCACGCAAGGTCGAAGCCTGGCGCGAGGAACTCCTTCGCCTTTCCGCCGAGATCGAAGCTGTGCTCGATTTCGACGATGAAGACGATGTGGGGGGCTTGCCCGAAACCTTCTTCGCCGGGTTGTCAGCGCTGACAGGCGATCTGCAGACGACCTTGGCACTTCCCTCATCGGAACCCTTGAGAGAAGGTTTCAGGGTTGTCCTTGCAGGCCCACCGAACGCCGGTAAATCTACACTTTTCAACGCCATATTGGAAAGCGAGGCAGCAATTACCGCTGCGCTTGCGGGAACCACGCGCGATGTGTTGATCCGGCCTGTGGCGATTAATGGTATACCGTTTTCGCTGATCGATATGGCGGGCCTGCGTGACCAAGGTAGCGATGAGGTGGAAAGCGTCGGGATCGACAGGGCGCGCGGGGAGATTGCACGGGCCGACCTCGTGCTGTGGTTGGGAGAGGAGGGGCAGGGCCCTGAAGGCTCCTGGGAGATAGAAGCCCAATGCGATTGTGCGGATCGTGTTGCCAAGGTCAGCCCCGACTTTCGTCTCTCTGCTGTGACCGGAGAAGGTATCGCCAATCTGAAGGTGGCCCTTGCACAATATGCTGCAGGCAAGATGCCCAAACCGGGTGACCTGGCGCTCAATCAACGCCAGAGTGCTTTGGTGGAGTTTGCGTCGAGCGAACTTGTGCGGGCAAAAGACGAGACCGACCCTTTGATCCTCGCCGAGCAATTACGTCAGGCGCGGCTCGCCTTTGATGCCCTGGTTGGCCGCACCTCGACCGAAGACGTACTTGATGTTCTGTTCGGGCGTTTCTGCATCGGCAAATAGCGTTCCACGTGGAACATGGTTTGACGTGCAGGATGGCTTTGACCTGTGCCGCGACCGGCTCTATCGGCACATGCGATGAGTGCATTCGATATCCTTGTTGTCGGTGGAGGACATGCCGGCTGCGAAGCGGCGGCCGCGGCCGCGCGCATGGGTGCGCGGACGGGATTGATTTCCTTCGATCTCGACGTGATCGGTGCGATGAGCTGCAATCCGGCCATCGGTGGATTGGGCAAGGGCCATCTTGTCCGCGAGGTCGATGCCTTCGATGGCCTGATCGGGCGTGCCGCAGATGCGGCGGCGATTCATTACCGTATGCTCAACCGGTCAAAGGGGAGCGCGGTGCAGGGTCCGCGTGTTCAGGCTGATCGCAAGCTTTTTCGTGCGGCGATCCAGAAGATGGTGTCGGACCAACAGAATTTGCAGCTGATCGCGGGAGAAGCTGCGCGGCTGCTTTTCGATGGCGAACGGGTTTCCGGTGTCGCCTTGGGGGATGGAACCGAACTGCATGCACAGGCTGTAATTTTGTGCACCGGGACATTCCTCGGCGGTACGCTGTTTCGGGGTGAGGAACGGTTCACCGGCGGCAGGATCGGCGAATCTTCTGCGCAGGTGCTGGCCGACCAGATGCGCGAGGCCGATTTGCCCATGGCGCGGCTCAAGACGGGGACACCTCCACGTCTCGATGGGCGGACGATCGATTGGGCGCGGCTGCAGGAGCAACCGTCGGACAGCGATCCCTGGACGATGTCGCCATTGACGCCAAAACGTCTCAATCCGCAAGTTTTCTGCGCGATTACAAGGACAAATGTGCAGAGTCATGCGATCATTGCTGACAATCTCCATCGTTCGCCGCTCTTTACCGGGGCGATAGGGGCGGCTGGCCCGCGCTATTGTCCTTCGATCGAGGACAAGATCCATCGCTTCGCCGACCGTGATGGCCACCAGGTGTTCCTGGAGCCGGAGGGGCTTGATACGCATCTGGTTTATCCCAATGGCATCAGCACGTCGCTACCGACCGATGTCCAGCTCGCCATACTCAGGACGATGGAGGGCTTGGAGCAAGTCGAGATGGAAGTTCCCGGTTATGCGGTGGAATATGACCATATCGATCCGCGTGCGTTGGGGCAGGATTTGCAGCTTAAGGCCATGCCGGGCCTCTTTTGCGCCGGCCAGATCAATGGCACGACAGGTTATGAAGAGGCTGCAGCGCAGGGATTGATCGCCGGATTGCACGCAGCTGCAGTGGTTCTCGGACGTGATACTGCGCGGCTCGACAGGGCGAATTCCTATATGGCGGTGATGGTGGATGATCTCACGCTGCATGGCGTTAGCGAGCCCTACCGCATGCTCACGGCAAGGGCTGAATACCGTCTGCGCCTGCGCGCCAACAATGCCACATCGCGGCTGACACCGCTCGCTCTAGACGTCGGTTGCGTGGGCCCCGAAAGGCGTGCCTGGTTCGAGCGACGCGAGGAGCAAAGGGCGCAATGGGACAAGGCGCTGGATCGGAATATTTCGGCCGGTGAGCTTGCTGCGCACGGCACTCCGGTCAAACAGGATGTGGGACGCCTTCCATTGCGGGATTGGCTGCGATTTCCGCAGGTTACGCTGGAATCCCTGTCCCCATGGCTGCCTGCCGAATGCGACCCGAGAACGCCGCTGGCGGCGGAATTGGCTGAAGATGCGGCCTACACACCTTATCTCGAAAGGCAGGAAAGCGAGTTGCGCGAATTGCGGGCCAGCGAAGCTGTGAAATTGGGCGATGATTTCCCTTTCGAGGAGGTGCCAGGCTTGTCGAACGAGATGGTTGAAAGATTGGCGTCTGCACGACCTGCCAACCTTGCCGCAGCCGGAAGGGTGCGCGGGATTACCCCTGCTGCACTCGCAGCGGTGCTTGTCTATGCCAGGCGGCGCGGAGCGGAGAAGGCGGCGTGATCACCAATGAAGCCGAGGCACACGCCTATTGCGCCGAGATATGCGATGCGAAGGCCATGGTGCGCCTTGAGAAGTTTATCCCGCTGCTAAAAGCAGAGAATGAACGACAGAACCTTATTTCAAACAGAAGTCTCGATTTCGTCTGGCAGCGCCATATTGCCGACAGCATCCAGCTGCTGACGCATGTTCCACGTGAAACATCGCCATGGCTCGATCTGGGTAGCGGGGCGGGTATGCCGGGGCTGGTTCTTGCCATTGCGAGACCCGATCTCACCCTCCACCTCGTCGAATCGCGCAAGCGTCGCGTGGTGTGGCTGGAGCAGGTCAAAGCGCATTTCGACCTCGGAAATTGCCATATTCATGGCGCGCGATTGGAAAATGTGGATAGCATGCCCATGCGCGTAATCTGCGCGCGTGCCTTCGCTCCGCTTGGTAAACTCCTCAGCTTATCCGCGCGTTTTTCCACACACCAAACCATTTGGTTGTTGCCCAAAGGGCGTTCGGCAGGTCAAGAATTGTCCGAACAACCCGAATCGGTGCGCAGAATGTTCCACGTGGAACATTCACAAACCAGTCGGGAGGCAGGAATCGTCAAAGGCACAGGGAGCCCACCGATCCAATGATCTGTATCGCCATAGCCAACCAGAAGGGCGGTGTGGGCAAGACCACCACCGCGATCAATATTGCAACGGCTATGGCGGCAACAGGGTGGAAGACCTTGCTGATCGACCTTGATCCGCAGGGCAATGCCTCGACGGGGATCGGCCTCGATGCGGCGCACCGTGATATGTCGAGCTACGATGTGCTGGTGGACGAAATTCCCCTGGAAGACTGCCTTGTTCCCTCGAAAATCCCCGGGTTGGACCTCCTTCCGGCCACAGTCGATCTCAGCGGAGCCGAGGTTGAACTTGTCGGTGTGGAAGACCGCACCAACCGCTTGCGCCGGGCACTGGCCGAACACCGTGGCCATGACGTTTGCTTTATCGATTGCCCGCCTTCTCTCGGCCTGCTGACGCTCAATGCGCTGTGCGCAGCCGATACCTTGCTGGTTCCCCTGCAATGCGAATTCTTTGCGCTGGAGGGGTTGAGCCAGCTCTTGCAGACGGTTGAGCAGGTTCAGCAGCGTTTCAACCCCGATCTGGGCATTGTGGGTATCGTCCTGACCATGTTCGATCGCCGTAACCGCCTGACCGACCAGGTAGCCGACGATGTGCGCGAATGCCTGGGCAATCTCGTCTTCGAATCGGTTATTCCGCGTAATGTCCGCCTGTCCGAGGCGCCAAGTCATGGTCTGCCGGCGCTGGTATATGACCATGCATGCCCGGGCAGTCGCGCCTATATGGCGCTGGCGCGTGAGCTGATCGGTAGACTGCCGCAGGAGAGGGTAGCCGCATGAGTGCACAGGAAACCCCCGAAAAACCCGCACAACGCCGCAAATTGGGCAAGGGGCTGGGTGCCCTTATGGGTGAAACCCGCCGCGAGGAACCTTTGTCAGCGCCGTCTGGCGAGCGATTGCATGGCGTCGAGCACTCCGCAGCACCCTCAACTGCGGAAACCCGCATTGACGGGTTGGCTCATCTGGCGGTGTCCGTGATTGAACCGCACCCTGATCAACCCCGCCGCCATTTCGCTGAAGATGCACTCGAAGAATTGGCTGCGTCTATCGCCTCGCGTGGTGTGATACAGCCTGTGGTGGTGCGCCCTCTTGCCGGTGGACGGTACCAGCTTGTTGCCGGTGAGCGTCGTTGGAGGGCTGCGCAAAAAGCACAACTCCATGAAATTCCAGCAATAATTCGCGACCTGAATGACCGTGACGTCATGGCATTGGCGCTGATTGAGAACATCCAGCGCGAAGACCTGAACCCGGTGGAGGAGGCACGCGCCTATCAGCGTTTATCTGAGCTGGAAGAGATGACCCAAGCGGAAATCGCCCGTTTGGTCGAAAAATCGCGCAGCCACGTCGCCAATCTGCAGCGCTTGCTTACGCTTCCCGACACAGTGCTCGACCATCTCGAGGCGGGCAGGCTTGATATGGGCCATGCCCGTGCGCTGGTGGGTCGCGAGAATGCTGCTGAACTGGCCGAACAGGCGATTGCCAAGGGGCTTTCGGTGCGCGAGGTTGAAAAACTCGCTCGTGCGCAGGACACGGGTAGGGCGAAACAGCGCAAAGCGCGCGAACCGCGCGATCCGGCGCGGGATGCTGATATTGTGGCCGTTGAAAACCATCTTGAAGAGTTTCTGGGCCTGCCGGTGAAGATCACTACCGATTCCGACCCCCGCTCCGGAGGGGTAACAATCAAATATCGCACGCTGGACCAGCTGGACCTGATCTGCCAACGGCTGACGGGCGGCGGCATTTAGGTCTTGGGACGAATGAAAGTCGCGCCGCGCTACTTTCGACCAAGAAAACCATGCGATTTTGAGTGGTTGGCTGCTGGAGTTGATCCGAAACGGCAACCAGCTTCGCAGCTAACGATATCTGCAATCCGTTTCAGATCCTGGTAGAAAGCAGCTTCGCCAGCTCCTCGATCCCCGCTTGATCATCGGTATCAAAGCGTGCGGGTAGCGGGCTATCGAGATCAATGACCGCGTTGACTATTCCATCGCGTATTACAGGTACGACCAATTCGGACCAGGTCTCTGCATCACAGGCTATATGGCCGGGAAAGTTCCGGACATCTTCTACCAATTGGGTCTTGCCGCTTGCTGCACATGCACCACAAACACCTGAAGTTAAAGGCATTCTTATGCAGGCAGGTCGGCCAACGAAGGGCCCGAGAACCAACTCACCATCGACCAGACGGTAAAAACCGGACCAGTTCACGTCTGGCAGGAACTCCCAAAGCAAGGCTGCAACATTGGCCATGTTGGCGATGCTATCCGGTTCGCCCTCGGTTAGGGCATCGGCGGCACGGACAAGTTCGCGATAGAGTTCAGGCTTGGTCAGTCCCTGCGAGGCGCGAAAATCAAACATCAACAGCCCACTAGCCGTCAAAGCGTTTGCCGCAAAGCCTGCTTGGCCCTATTTCCAGCTTCCATGGCTATCGTGAAAAAGATCCTTGTCGCCCTGATCCTCGTTTTGCTTGTGCTTGTCGCGCTGGGCTGGTGGCTAACGCGAGGTTCGACGCCTCTGTATTCGCTGGAGGAAACCAGCGGAGTCGATCCCGTCCTGGCTGAGCCTGCTCCTGAACTTTTGCCCACCGTCGGTGTGGTCAAGCCGGTCGGCTGGCAGGATGGCGAGGTGCCGGTTGCGGCCGACGGTCTGGTGGTCAATCGTTTTGCCGAGGGCCTCGAGCATCCGCGCGTGCTCTATACCTTGCCCAATGGCGACGTCTTGGCCGTGCTCAGCAATGCGCCCGAAAGGCCGATCGCCGGAGGCTGGCTGACAAATCTGGTCGCGGGCATCCTTTTCAGCCGGGCCGGAGCCGCCGTGCCGTCGCCCAACGAAATCGTGCTCCTGCGCGATGCGGATGCCGATGGCGTCGCCGAAGAACAGCATGTCCTTCGCGACGATCTCAACTCACCCTCGGGCGTCGCCTGGCGTGATGGCAATCTCTATGTCGCCAACCACGATGCGCTGCTGCGCTTCGATTATGCCCTTGGCGACACGCAGATTGCGGGCGATGCCGAAAAGTTGGCCGACTTGCCCCCGGCCGGCAATCACTGGATGCGCAATATCGCGCTCAATGACGATGGAACACTGCTCTATATCGCCGTGGGCTCGGCTTCGAATATCGGCGAAAGCGGAATGGAGATAGAGGAGGGCCGGGCAGCGATCCATGAACTCAATCTCGAAAGCGGTTTTGCGCGCCTTTACGGTGGCGGGCTACGCAATCCCAACGGCCTGGACTGGAATCCCTGGCGCGATGAATTGTGGACGACGGTCAATGAGCGCGACATGCTCGGCCCCGACCTCGTGCCCGACTATTTGACCAATGTGCCCCTGGGCGTGAATTACGGCTGGCCCTGGGTCTATTACAACGATGTCTTTGACGATCGCGTGGAAGTGCCCGCACCGCAATTCCTCACCGAATATACGCGCACACCCGAATATGCTCTTGGCCCGCATGTCGCGCCTCTAGGGTTGGTGTTCACACAAGAAGGCACGCGAATGGGCGAGCGATTTGCGCAAGGCGCATTCGTTGCCCGCCATGGATCGTGGAACCGTAACCCACCTGCGGGTTATGATGTTGTTTTTATTGAATTTGATTCCCGTGGAAATCCGCAGGGCAAACCTGTGACGGTGCTTGAAAGCTTTCGTCTGAATGATGGCGAGACCAAAGGACGACCGACCTGGGTGACATGGGATCAGACCGGCGCGCTGTTGGTAAGCGATGACACGGGCAACATTATCTGGCGCGTGGTCGATCCGGCAGCGGAGCCAACCGCCGCCCCCGTGCGCAATGTTGGTGAACCGCTGCCGCCGCGTCGCGAGCTGATCGGCGATCCGGCCCGCGCATTCGAAGCGCCTCCTGCCGATTTGATGGCGCCGGGCGGGTTCTAAGGGCCTCACCCGAGCGCCTTACCGTCACGGCCTGCCAATTCGGTAATGAAATGCCAAGCGGTGCGGCCGGAACGTGATCCGCGCCGCTTGGACCATTCGAGCGCTTCGGCCTCATTCAGCTCAAGCCCGTATTCCGCCGCATAGCCACGCAGGATCTCCAGATATTCGTCTTGCGTGCAGGCGTGGAAACCCAGGGCAAGTCCGAAACGATCGGCCAAAGCGAGGTTATCATCCACTGCATCGCGGGGATTGAGCGGATCGTCCTGTTCGCTGGCATGGCGCGGAATGATCGCCCTTCTATTGGAGGTGACGGCTAGCCTCACATTGGGCGGCCGCGCTTCCACCCCGCCATCGAGCCAGCTGCGCAAATGGCGCGGGCCGACGCTGTCACCCTCGGCAAAGCCCAAATCATCGATAAAGACGAGAAAGTTGCGCTGCACCTTGGCCAGTTGCTGGAACAGGGCTGAAAGTGATGTCAGCGCATCGGTGGTCACCTGTACAAGCGCGATGGCACCGCCCTCGGCCTGCGCGGAGGCAACCGAAGCGCGAATCAGCGCGGACTTGCCCATGCCGCGCGAGCCCCACAGCAACATGTCATGCGCAGCATGGCCAGCGGCAAGCCGCGCGACATTCGACGTCACGGTGTGTTTCTGTCGGTCGATTCCGCGCAGGAGTACCAATTCGGGCGCTTCGATCCGCGCGACCGGATGCGCGGCACCGTCCCAGACATAGGCAGGAGCGGAAAGCCAGTCCGCCATGTCCGATGATGCGGTCTGGGCCTCAAGCGCCGCGAGAATGCGGCGCAACAGCTCTTCGCTTGTGCTCATGCGCCATGCCTCGCCCGCCACACGAACTTCGTCAAGTCGATTGCACTGCTACGCATTTGCCGACACAATGCGCCCTCCCCCCATTGAGGAGGCACCTAAAGGCGTCGGGGGCATGGTAATGGAGGGGAATCAATGAAGCAGTGGAAGCTGCGGCGTGTAGCCGCGTGCATTTTTTCAATCGGGTCCTTGGCTCTCGCCGCTCCCATGGAAGCGGCACCCAGCGTCTATCCCACGGGGACAACGATCTACGATCCCGAGCAGGCGGACAGCGGCTACACTGTCTTGTCGATACTCGGCACGCGCGCCGTGATCGTGATCGATATGAACGGACGCGAGGTCAAAAGGTGGGATGATTTCAATGTCTCCGCCGGCGGGCCGGCACGCATCCTGCCCGGCGGGATCGTCATGGCCTCGGACGGGTCTTTCCCGGGCCATCTCGAAACCACCGCGCTGATTGCGCGTGATTTCGACGGGACCGAGCTCTGGCGTTTCGATCGTGCGGAGGAAATCACCATCCGCACCACAGAGGGTGAGGGAGAGGACGAAGTCGCCACCGAGCGCACCCAATGGAGCGCGCGCCAGCATCACGATTGGCAACTTTCGAGCTTCCCCGCAGGATATTATTCGCCTGCTTTCACGCCAAGCCTCGATGGCGCGCGTACACTGGTCCTGGCCCATGCCAACACGAGCGATGAAGCGATCGCCGATGTCGTGCTGGAAGACGACCGCATCTACGAGCTGGACGAGAGCGGCGTGATCGTCTGGGACTGGCGCGCCAGCGACCATATCGACGAACTCGGCTTCAATGTCGCGGAGCGCAACGCCATACGTCGTGGCGGCACGCGCGATAATTTCGACTGGTTCCACATCAATTCGGCGACCTACCTGGGGCCGAACAAATGGTATGATGCCGGTGACGAGCGCTTCCACCCCGACAATGTGATCATCTCGAGCCGTCAGACGAGCATTATCGCTATCATTGCGCGCGACGGTTCGATTGTCTGGCAATTGGGCCCCGACTACGCGGATTCACTGGCGGAAATGGCAATTGGCCAGATCGTCGGTCAGCATCATGCGCATTTCATTCCCGAAGGTCTGCCTGGCGCGGGCAACCTGCTTGTATTCGATAATGGCGGTTCGGGTGGCTATGGCGATCCCAATGCGCTGTCACCCAATGGCCAGACTGAATATCGCCGACACAATTCGCGTATCCTGGAAATCGACCCGGTCACGCTGGAAGTCGTCTGGTCCTACCAGGCGGGCAATTTCTTCAGCTTCAATATCAGCGGCGCGCAACGACTGGAGAATGGCAATACGCTAATCACCGAAGGTGCGCCGGGCCGCGTGTTCGAAGTGACCAGCGAAGGCGATATCGTGTGGGAATACCAGAATGCACCTGGTGGCAGCGGCGCATTTGCCTCGCCTGCGGTCTATCGCGCCTACCGCTTGCCCTATGACTGGATCCCGCAATTGCCAGTGCCGGAAGAAGTTGCGCTTGCAGCACCCGATCTGAGCAGCTTCCATGTGCCGGGTTCGGTGCAATAGGCTTGGCTTGTCGGTCCGCGCACTCTAGCGCGGAGCGATGACTGAAAGACTGGCGAGCGACGAGAAGGGTATAGCGCGCGCGGTGGAGCTGCTGCGCGCGGGCCAGCTCGTCGCACTGCCAACCGAGACCGTCTATGGCCTGGCTGCTCGCGCAGATAGCGAGGAGGCCGTGGCCGCCATCTATCGCGCCAAAGGCCGGCCGAGCTTCAATCCGCTGATTTGCCATGTGGCGAGCGTGGAGATGGCGCAGAGCCTGGCGTATTTTGACGAGCGCGCCGAACGGCTGGCGGCGCAATTCTGGCCGGGGCCGCTCACCTTGGTCCTGCCCTTGCGCGAGGGGGCGGGTGTCGTACCGGCAGTCACGGCGGG
>CAJXLD010000056.1 GCA_913055595.1 uncultured Altererythrobacter sp. | reverse complement strand
TTACAATGGGCGGCGTAGTGGCCACAGAATGGAACGCTGCGTTCCCTGATGGTAATGCACCCTTTGGTTTCGCTGGTTGGCAGTTCGCCTTCATTGTTGCAGCGCTTCCCGGCTTCCCGCTCGCCTATCTGATCTATCGTTTGAAAGAGCCTGTGCGCGGCGCGATGGACGGCATCACGACACCGCCCGACCCGGCACCCTTCAAGGCCAGCGCCGATGTGCTCGGTTCGGTCGTGCCGGGAACCAACTGGTTCTACCTCTGGCGGCGCGATGCGGGACGCGAGCAATGGGTGACCAACCTTGTCGGCCTCGCGATCATCCTTGTCGCGGCCTATGCGCTGGTGAGCATCACCCAGTCCTATTCCCCACGACCAGCGCTCGACATTTACGGTCTCCAGCTCGATCCGCATGTGCTGCAATGGGGTGTGGCGGCTTTCGGTGCCTTTGTGGTGCTGAACCTGTTCCAGAGCTTCAAGCTCACCGATCTTGCCGCCTACAAGGTGATCCTCAGCCCCAGCCTGATCCTGCTGATGGTGGTGGGCGGTTTGCAGACAGCGATCAATTACGGCGTCATGGGTTTCACTCCTTCGCTGTTGATCCGGGACTATGGTCTCACCCAGGCTGAAGCGGCAGTTCAATTCGGCCTGCTGGCGGCGGCACTGGGTATGATCGGCCCGATCATCGCCGGCCCGCTAAGCGATTTCCTCGCCGGCAAGATGGGCCAGCGCGGCATGGTGTGGCTGGTGCTGGCAGCGCTCGCCATCTCGCCCTTCTTCGGCATCTGGACCTATTCATCCGAAACGACCGGCGATTTCTACTTCCGCTTCATCATCTACAGCCTGATCCTGACATTGTGGCTACCGCCGGCCTATGCGCTGATGCTGGGGCTGGTGCTGCCGCGCATGCGGGGCATCACCTTCTCTACCTATATGATCATCCAGACATTGCTCGGCCTCGGCCTCGGCCCCTATTTCGTCGGCATCGTCTCCGACCAGAACGGCGGCGACCTCGGCAATGCGATCATCTCGGTGAACGTGGTCTGCCCCTTTATCGTTGTGCTCTTGTTCATCGTGCTGTGGCGCTTCCGCAAGGATGAGGCATCGATCCTCGACCGTGCGCGTGCTGGTGGGGAGCAGGTCTGACAATGACCAATGTCCGCGAAGCCTCCTATGCCGTCTTCAAACATTTCGGGGTGGACCGCCTGTTCGGCAATCCCGGCAGCACCGAACTGCCCATGCTCAAGGGCATGCCTTTCCCCTATGTGATGGGGTTGAACGAGGCGGTGGTGATGGGCATGGCCGATGGCTATGCGCGCTCTTCCGGCAAGCCCGCACTGGTCAATCTGCACAGCTCGGCCGGAACTGGCCATTCGCTGGGCAATCTCTTCACCGCGTGGAAGAACAATGCCCCCATCGTGGTGACGGCCGGGCAGCAGGCGCGATCTATACTGCCCTTCGATCCCTTCCTGGGGGCGGAGAGGCCGACCGAATTCCCTCGTCCTAATGTGAAGTTCGCCATCGAACCTGCGCGGGCGGAGGATGTGCCGCTGGCGCTCGCTCGTGCCTTCGCCGTGGCGCTGACCCCGCCGATGGGGCCGGTCTTCGTTTCCATCCCCGTCGATGATTGGGAGCGGGAGTGTGAGATGCCTGCTTTGCCCGATCTTTCGCTGCGCACCCATCCGGACCCGAAAGGGATCGAGAAGATCGCAAAGATGCTTGAAGGTGCCAGAAACCCTGCTCTGGTCATCGGTACGGCAGTCGCCAATGGCGGCGGCTGGGATGCGGCCATCGCACTGGCCGAAAAAGCTGGCCTGTCCGTTTGGGCGGCACCCTATGCCGCGCGCGAGACGTTCCCCGAAGATCATCCGCAATTTGCCGGTTTCATCAACGCATGGCGTGACCAGATCCGCGATGCGCTGGCTCCGCACGATGCGATCCTCGTCGCAGGCGCACCGGTCTTCACCTATCACGTCGAGGGCAGCGGACCGCATTGGCCAGAGGGCGCGCTGTTGATGGCGCTGACCGACGATCCGCAGCACCTATCCAACCTGCCCGGCGGCGGCGGCGTGCTGGGCGATATCCGCGCCGGACTGGAAGCGCTGGCTGCCCGCCTGCCTGAACGTGCCTTCACCGGCGCAACGCACAAGCTGATCGATCCGCCCGCGGAGATGAAGGCAGCCTATGTGCTGAAGCGCATCGCAGCGCTACGCCCTGCCGAAGCGGTGATCGTGGAGGAAGCCCCTACCGCGCGCGCGCCGGAACACGTCACATTGCCGATCACGCGCGAAGGCGGCTTCTACAGCTGCGCCAGCGGCGGGCTCGGCTATTCGCTGCCCGGCGCCGTGGGCGTCGCCATGGGGCAGAGCGACAAGGTGATCGCCATCCTCGGCGACGGCGCAGCGATGTACACCATCCAGGGCCTGTTCACCGCGTTCCAGGAACAGACCAATGTCAGCTTCGTGATCATGAACAACTCGGCCTATGCCGCGCTGACAGGTTTCTCGGGCGAATTCGGCATGAACCACGTGCCCGGATGCGACCTGGCGGGGCTCGATTTCGCCAAGCTTGCAGAAGCACAGGGCCTTGCCGCACGGACGGTAGAGTGCGTGGATGCGCTGGATGACGCGCTCGCCTGGAGCTTTGCCGAACAAAGTCCGACGCTGCTCGATATCCGTATCGCCTGACGACGGGACATTACCGCTCGGTCATTGCCAAAGAAATGGTGGGCCGGGGTTGTGGGGTGGACGGACGGGGCCCCGGCCCACCTTCCATCATGCGGGCTCGAAAGCGCGCACGACAGGGAAGTCGATGTCGGTCTTTGCGACTTCGTTCATGTAATTGGTGAAGGTCGTCTCGGCGACGAGAGCGACGATTTCGACCACCTGCGCCTCGGTGAAGCCGGCGCGGATCACTTCGTCAACATCAACCTCTTCGACATGGCCGCGCTTCTCGACCATCTTGCGGGCGAACTGCACGGCCGCATTGGCCTTCACATCGGTGGAGACGCCTTTGCGCGCCAGGGCAATTTCTTCCGGGCTGATCTTGGCCATGTTGGTGGCGATATAGCTATGCGCCGAGAGACAATATTCGCAGCCATTCACCTGCGAGACCGCCAGAGCGATGCGTTCACGGGTCTTGAGGTCGAGCGTCTTGGCCAGCGCGCCGCTACCGCTGGAATAGGCGGTGAGAGCGGCAGGGCTCTTGGCGATCAGGCGGAACAGGTTCGGCACGCTGCCGAGCTGCTTCTTGATGGCTTCGAGGATCGGTTTGGACTCCTCGGGGGCATCGTCGAAAGACGGGATCGTAAGTCGGGACAAGTGCTATCTCCTTGCTTGCAGTCGAACCATGATCGGCACGACGCGAGTGGAAATAGCCCTTCCAAATTTGTTTATAATCCCTATGTTTTGCAAAGTATCTTTGCGTTTTTCAGGAATATCATGGATCGCCTCGAAGCCATGGACATGCTGGTGCAGTCCGTTGAACTGGGCAGCTTTTCGGCTGTAAGTCGCAGGCTGAGCGTTCCCGTTTCGACCGTCAGCAGGCGTATTTCCGATCTTGAAGCGAAGATCGGCACCAAGTTGCTGCTGCGCACCACACGCCGGTTGGCGCTAACCGACGCCGGTGAATGCTATGTCGAAGCATCGAAGCGGATCCTGGAGCAGGTAGAGGAAGCCGAGCGCGAGGCTGCGGGTGAATTCTCCGTGCCCAAGGGCGAATTGGCAATTACCGCACCGCTCATGTTCGGCCGGTTGCATCTGCTGCCGATCGTCAGCGAGTTCCTCGCGCTTTACCCCGAAATCGACATCCGCCTGTTGCTTTCGGATCGCAACGTCCATCTGGTGGAAGACCATGTCGATCTCGCCATACGGATAGGCAATCTGCCGGACAGCGAGTTGGTCGCATCTCGGATAGGTGCGATGCGTACAGTCGTTTGCGCGAGCAAGGACGTCATCGCTCGCCACGGTGCGCCCAAGGAACCGTGCGATCTGGAGAAGCTGCCCTGCATTACCTTTGATGCCCCTTTCGCCTCTCAGGGATGGCAGTTCTGCAATCACAAGGAGGGCACGATGGTCGACGTGCCGGTGATGCCGCGCCTCACGGTCACATCGGCGGATGCCGCACTTGAAGCCGCGCGCGTCGGCATCGGCTTCGCCCGCTTGCTGCATTACCAGGCGGCTGACTGCGTCTCCATCGGCAAACTGCAACTCGTGCTGGAGGATTATGAGCCCGAGCCTGCCCCCGTCCACATCCTCCATTTCGCGCAGGGGCAAATGCCGCTCAAGCTGCGGCGGTTTCTCGATTTCGCGACCCCGCGCTTGCGCAAGCGCATGGGCAAGCTCAAGCCCGTCAGGTAACGCGCCAGACCCATAGCTTGATCGAGCTGGCATAGCGCGCGCCGGCGCAGACGAAGATCGACTTGTTCAGCCAGTCATACTGGCCTTCGGGCGCGATGAATTCGGGCACGGTGCGGAAGTAATATTCGGAAGGATCGACCTCCTCGCCCATCACCAGCCGCTGCATCACTTCCACCGGGCCGTGGCGCAGGCCCTTGTTGCGAATCTGGATGATCTCGCCATCATCGGTTTCGATTGCATAGATGGCATCGGCGACGGTCACCCCGTCATGCCGGGTCACCTGCCAGTCCGCCGAATTGCCCATCAGTTTTCCAGAGATATTGGGGCCCTTCACATAGCCGCCCGCGATAATCGGAATGATCCGTCGCGTGCCGTCATAGGTCTCGCCGATCTGGCGCGGCTCTTCAAGCTCGCCGCCTGCCTCGTATACGAATTCCAGTTCCGGCTTGATCATGCCCTGCGCCTCTCCTGCACCCTTATGTTTGCGCGGCACAGTAGTGCGAAGACGGCAGCGCGCAAGCCATGTGAGAGTTAGCGAGTGAAGGAGGGTGCGAAGCGTCAAACGCCTTTCGCCAATATTATATGGGCACGAAAGGCCGAACTACAAGAATTGCCAAATCAGATAGTTTCGCACAATTGGTCGCCCTCTTTTGAAAGGGGGGAACATGCCAAATACTCAGCAGATCACGCCACTTGGCGCGACGCCCGTTCAGCGCAGCAAACGCTACCTGTTTCATTCGCAGGAGGTCGGCGAGCGCTTCGTGATCGATGTCTGTCTCCCGTCGAAACTCCTGCCAAGCGATGGTCCATGGCCGGTCTTGCTGGTTACCGACGGCAATTTGGGCTTTCCTACGGCCGCCGGCACGGCCTCGATCCTGCCCTTCGAGCCGGGCGGGCCGCAGCCGGGCTGCTTGGTCGGCATTGGTTACGAGCTTTCCGGAGAGGGCGAGAAGGCGGAGCACATGTCGCTGCGCAATCGCGACCTGACGCCAGTGCGTTGGGAAGACTGGGAAATGCGCATGCGCGCTGCGCCTCCACCCTTCTATTTTGGAGAGGGCCCACAGACCGGCGGCGGCGAACGCTTCCTCGATTTCCTCGAGGCCGAGCTGAAACCATGGCTGGCGGAGAATTTTCCGGTCGACATCGATGACTGCACGCTGGCAGGCACTTCTCTCGGTGGAGCATTGGCCCTGCACGCCATGTTTACGCGGCCTGCCGCGTTTGCACGTATCCTCGCGATAAGCCCCTCTCTGTGGTGGGCGCAGGATCACCTCATCCAGCTGGAGGGGACCTATGCAGCCGAGAATGACGATCTGGCCGCGCAGCTTTATCTTTGCGTGGGAGAGGCCGAGGAAGCGCAGGACCCCAATGCAAGGATGGTCAGCAATTTCACTGCATTCTCCGAGCGGCTGGCAGGCCGGGAATATCCCTCGCTGGAGATGACTGCTCAAGTCCTTCCCGGCGAAACGCATGTCAGCGTCTTTAACGCCGCAATCAGCAACGGGTTTCGCCGCCTGTTCGGGGCGCAACTGCTCGTGCGGGGTTAGCGCGATAACCTAATCCGCCGTCAAATCAACGCCGGCAATCGCCTTGAACATCGCCAGCGTTTCTGGAAGCACATGCTCCGGCTCAACCGAAGGGTAATAGGATAGCTTGACAATCACCGTCCCGCTTTGCGGGTGGACATAGATGAACTGCCCGGCAAGGCCGACTGCCGAGAATGAACCGGGCTCTTCGTCGATCTTCCAGGTCTGGTAGCCATAGGCCTGGCGCCTGCGTGCATTGTCGCCAGAGGGGATCGGGACCATCTCGGTCATCTGCGCCACCCAGCCTTCGGGCAGGATGCGGGTTTCGCCGCGCAAGCCATCATCGAGCATCAGCTGCCCAAGTCGGCCAAAGTCCCGCAAGGTGGCGTTGAAGCCCATGCCATTGAGCCCGCGACCCACTCCCGGCGGTCCATCGGCAAGGATGAATGCATCCTCTTCAGCGCCAAGCGGAACCCAAAGGCGGTCCTGCAATTGCTGTTCTAGCTTCAACCCGGTCGCCTCTTCGAGCACCCAGCCGAGCACCATGGTATCGAGCGTGGAATAGTTGAAACTGCTTCCCGGATCATTGGCCCGGGTCGTTTCCAGCGCACCCTCGGCAAAGCGCATCCGGTTGTTGACGATCGCCTCGCCATGCAGCCTACCGGCAAAGCTGGGATTCTCGCCGAAATCGTAGCGCTCCTCGTAGTCCACTCCCGAACGCATTTGCAGGATCTGACGGATCGTCACGCCGTCATAGCCTGTTCCCGCCAGCGCCGGGACATATTGCATGGCCGGATCGTCAAGCGAGGCGATCTCCCCCTTTTCGAGCGCGATGCCGACAAGCATGGCCGTGATCGTCTTGGTCATGGAAAACCCGATGTGCCGTATCTCCGGCGTCATCCGGTTGCGGTAGTCCTCGAAGACCACCTGGCCATCCTTCAGCACCAGCATGGCATTGGTGAAGGAGCTTTCCGCAAACGCCTCGTAATCGTCCGGAAGCGCCAGCCCCTCGCCGCGTGGTAGCTCCCACACCTCGCCAGCGCGCTGGACGTCGCGATATTCGAAGACGTCCTTGGTCTCGCGAAAGGTGAAGCTGTTGATCTCCGGATTGAGCCACTGCCAACGCATCGCAATCGTCGCTGCCGAGGGCAGTTCCCCACCTTCGATCTCGACTTCGGAGTAGTTGTCTCCGGCAGATAGCGGAAGCTCTTGTCCAGCCTGTTCGCAGCCGGCGGTCATCAGCGCCGCGGCCAGGCCGAACGCCATCATGTTGAATCTCATTTCCTCTCCCCATTCCGCCGGTATTCCGGGTCGTCAGACCGGTTCCACCACATCCTTGGTCGACTGGCAAATCCTGCTCGGGCACCATGCGTAGGCGATAGCCGGTCCGCATGCGCGAAGACAGGGCGATGAAGCTGACGAAGTTGACATCGTGACGATCGGTGTCGCGCCCCGCAAAGGCGTGGAAATGCCGGGGTTTCGAGGACAACTGCGAAGTTGACACCCTGCAGGATCGATAAAGGCATGTTTTCCGCCCTTGCAGCACAATAGTCGGCAAACGCATGTGCATATCGAGGGCGATGTAGGAAAGTGTCGCCTGTTCGGGGCGAAACTGCGAAAAGGCTGCCCCGGTTCAGTCCAGCGAAGGCGGAGGTGTGCATGGACCAAATTGTTCGAGCATGAAGGCCATGTATTCGGCAAGCGGAGGCAGGCCAACTTCTGTGCGGAAATGGTCCACCATCGACTCGTCTTCGAGCGGCTGGGGCTCAAATTCTCCCGCAGGGCAATGGGCCTGCGTGCCATAGCGCTGCTTTCCGGCAAGCTTCAGCATCACCCGGTCGTAGAGGTAGGCATAGTTCTGCTCATTCACTTCGCCATCGGCCAGAAGCGGTTCCATCATCCGCAAGGCATCTAGCTGGAACAGCGGATCGGCATCGGCATGCTGCGCCAGCAACCACGCATTTTGTGAAGCCTCCGGCCCGACTTCGGACAATCTCGGCCATCCATGCTCCGCCACCATCTGTTTTAGCCAAGCGGTGTTGTCATCATCATGCCAGGCCATTTCCATGCCCAGCGCCGATCGCAAGATGGCAAGCCCCACCGGCGTCACCTCGGGAGCATTCGCCATCGCGCCCTGCCCCCAGCTGAACCCGTTGCGCAAGACCTGCTCGCCAAGCACGCGCCGTTCGAGCAGGGTGGCAAATTCGTCGCTACGAGGCCGATTGGCCGCATCGGCATTGTGCATGGCCAGGAGATAACTCTCATAGATCGGTCGGACGCGCTGCACTTCCTCTTCAAATGCCGTGAATGAGGAATGGTCGGGAATTTGTGGCACCATACTCGCCATCCGGCACAGGAGCGGCGCGTTACTGACGCCCTGAAGGCTGGCATTGTCATAGCCCCGTTCGGAAAGGTCCAGGCGCAACTGCGCCAGCGATTCCTCGAAGCAGTTCTGACGCCATGCCACGTATTCGGCATAATCGGCTGCTTCCTGCTCGCTCGCATCGTCAAACGCACCGCGCATAAAGCCCCAATCGCCCGGTACGAACGTTGCCTCCTCATCAAGGTAAGGTTCGAGGACGGTTGGCACTGCTGGCGGCTCATCTGCCGCAACCAGAAAGACTGCGCCAATGCCACAAAGTAGGCCACGACCGATCATATTCTCCTCCCCAAACAATCACTTGCTTGGTGAAGGGGCCATTGCCCGCCTTAACAGTCAGTGAATGCGAGCTTTCACGCCGGCTCTTTCTCCAGCAGCCCGATTTCCTCGGCACGGGCGAAATTGCCGTGGAGGCCGAAGCGCAGGCGGATCGGGACATGCACCGTGGCTACCGGGCCCTTCTCGATATCGAGCGCGTCGAAGATCAGCAGGTCGGTGTTCTTGTTCTCGAGCCGGTTGCACAGCATGACGATCCAGCCGTCACCTTCGGGCGCATCGGGTGTGCGCGGAATGAAGCAAGGCTCCTGCAGGCTGGACACCGGGCCGCACCACCAGTGCTGCTCGCTACCGTCTTCAAGGTTCTTTAGGAACAGGCAATTCATCAGGAAACCGCCGGCACTGCCACCCTTGAGTTCGCAGGGACGTGACATGTCCATTTCGAGGCCCCAGGTGTACCGGTTCTTTTTACCCGTGAAGCGGTCGTCAATGCGGGGGAATTCGCTCGCCGTTTCGGTCAGCTGGGTGATTTCGGTAAAATCGTCATCATTGTTGGCAAGGTCCACCGTCCAGCGGGTGAGCTTGCTCATCGCTTCTGCGCCGTTGAATTCGGCGCCATGAACGTCAGGGAAGAAGGGGAACATGTTGTTCTTCGCTTCGGGCACGATGAAGTGGATCTTGCTGCCATCCTGCCAAGCGTTGACGACGTGGCTGGCAAAGCAATTGTCGCGCTTGAACCAGCGGATATCCTCTTCCTTCAAATCGTCGCGGCGCGGGATGATGCCGAGATATACCGGCAGGGTAGTGTCGAAACCGAAATGCGGCTTTCCTTCCTTCAGCCGCTCCCAGCTACCGATAGAGGGCACGACGTGCAGCACCAGGTAATCGGGCGTCACCGCGAAGTCATGCATCATGCAATAATATGGCGTCTTGAACCACACTTCGCGGACCAACTCGTTGTCCGGGCTGATTTCCACCAACGCGCAATCGTCGCTGCAGATGCCCGATGCGGCATAGCAGAGCGAAATCATGTTACCCGTTTCAGGATCGATCTTGGGGTGCGCCGTGAAGGTCTCGCTCTTCATCTTGCCGCCCCATGTCTCGACGCTCTCGGTCTCCATGGTGACCGGGTCCATCGTCAACGGCGGGCTGTCTTCCTTCATCGCCCATAACTTGCCGGCATAGACCCAGGCATTGGTATTGCCGGTGGCGCGGTATGTGCCCTTTGTCACGGGATCATCGGTAAGCGGGTTGCGGTAATGGCCCCAAAGCGCACGGCCTGCCTCGTGTTCCATTTTCCAGCGGTCGGTCTTGGCCCAGCGCTGCTTGAAATCGACCTGTCCGTCATGAATGTGGAAGCGGCTGATCATCCCGTCGCCATCGAAGGCAATCGAATCGCCCAGCATGGGCGGGAATTGCGGATCGGGCTGGACGCGGAAGAAGGCGCCGTTGATTCCCTTGGGGATCTCGCCTTCGTGCGAAAGGTCTTCGATATCGGCCTCCACGCGGCTGGGCGTGTTGAAGCCAGTAAAGTTGGGCGTGTCGGGGAAATGTACCATGATCTTGCGAGTCCTCTCCTTGCGCCAAATTGTATGCTCTACTAACAAATTGGCAAGACGCGCGTGGATGAGGACAACAGCTTGGGCAAGCCTGCATTGACCGAGAGCAAGGAAAATGCCGAAATCGGCGCGCTGGACGGAATCCTCGGGTTCCATATCCGCCTGGCGCATGGCGCGGTATATCGCCATTTTGCGGAGACATTTTCCGACCTGGGGCTGACGCAAAAGCAGGTCAGCGTATTGTGGCTGGTGGGCGACCAGCCGGGAATCTCGCAGATCGAAGTTGGCAGTCGACTGCATATGGACCGTGCCACGACCATGACCATCGTCAACCGTTTGCAGGATCGGGGTTACCTTCGGAGAGAGCGCTCGGAAGCGGATGGCCGCAAGCAGGCCTTGTACTTGACCGAGAGCGGGCATGACGGCTTGGCAGAGGCCAAACAATGCATCGCGAGCCATGAAAGCTGGTTGAAAAACCGCTTTACCAGACAAGAAATCGAGAAATTGGTGGAAATGCTCGCCCGAATCCACGAATGAGGGCGCGGAGTGATTGAGGAGAGGATCGAGTAATGGCCGGAGCTGCCGAGGGGACAAACCCGATTTCCGTTATCAAGGATACGCCAATGGGCACGCGACAGATCATCGTCGTGGTGCTGATGGTGTTCCTCAATGCATTGGACGGCTTTGACGTCTTGTCGAGCGCATTTGCAGCGCCTGGCATCATGCAGGACTGGGGCATTGACCGCACGGCCTTGGGCATTGTCCTGTCTGCCGAACTGGTGGGCATGGGCTTTGGCTCGGTCATTCTTGGCGGTGCCGCCGACAAATATGGCCGCAAGGTCACCATGCTGGTCTGCCTCGCCGTAATGGCGGTGGGCATGTACATGGCCAGCCAGTCCGATTCAGTGATGCCCATGACAATCTGGCGCTTCATCACCGGTCTTGGCATTGGCGGCATGTTGGCTGCGACCAACGCAGTTGTGGCGGAAACGACGAGCTCGACCGGTCGCGCGGTTTCCATGGCTTTTTACGTCATCGGCTATCCAGTGGGCGGTGTGATCGGCGGCTTTGCCGCACAGGAATGGTTGCTGATCGACTATGACTGGCGCTCGGTCTTCATCTTCGGATCGATTGTGACAGCAGCCATGATCCCGCTGGTAATTGTGCTCGTGCCCGAAACTCCGGCATATTATGCGGCGCGGCGCCCGGTCGGCGCGCTGGAGAAGATCAACAAGTCTCTCGCCGCTTTCGGCAAGGCTGCAATCGAAGCGTTGCCCATTGTCTCTGACAGCGGCCCCAAGCCGAAGGCGACGGATATTCTCGCCGATGCGCGCCTGCGTCCGATCACGCTCTTGCTGGCGTTCGGCTATATGTTCCACACCTTCACCTTCTACTACATCCTCAAGAACGCCCCGACGATCGTGGCGCTTGCCGGATTCACGCAGGCAGAAGGTGCGAGCAGCCTGACCTATGCCAATATTGGCGGCGCAATTGGTGGCGCGATCTTTGGCTTCTTCCTCAAAAAGTTTGGCATCAAGGGCCCGACCATCATCGGACTGCTGCTGGGTGTTGCAGCCGTGATCTATTTCGGCATGGGGCATGAGAGCCTGTGGGATTGGCGTATTGCCGCGCTGTTCACCATGTTCTTCTCCAATGCGGCGATCGTCGGCTATTATGCCGCCTTTGCGCTGAGCT
>CAJXLD010000055.1 GCA_913055595.1 uncultured Altererythrobacter sp. | reverse complement strand
CTCCACATCGATGGCGGCATTGTCCATCAGCAGTTCGTCCTTGCCGCTGGCCAGTCGCGCCAGGATCGCCTGGATATGGCCCTGGGCCGAGGTATAGCTGTCGAAATAGGTCTTCAGCTTGTTGCCGAAGGGAATGATGCCGAAGAGCTTGCGCCCGGTCATCTTGCCACGGCGACCGGGATCGAGATCCTCAACCGTGCGGCGCAATTGGCTCAGATCGGCGCCCACGCCGGTTTCCTGGTCCATCGCGCGAACCGGACGGTCGAGGAAGCGGTTGGACATGCCGGCAGCCGCCATGATTTCCTTGCGGCCCATGTTGGTGATCTGGTCCACCTTCTTGCCGAAATCGGGCGATTGCGCGTCGAGCGAAATCAGCTCGTCGACGAAGCCGTCCACCTTCTGGTCCAGCTTGCTTTTCTTCTCCTCATCCACCGGTACCAGGCCGGCAGCTTTATCGGGTGCGACAACGGGAACCGGGTCGGGCGGTGTCAGCTCCAGATCGGTTTCCACCTTGGTCGTCGTTTCGTTGCTCGTAGCCATAGACTGCGCCATCCCTCCTGAAACACTTCTACTGTATTAGGAACGCAAGACACGTATTTCAAGCGTTCCCCTTTTCGCTTGATCCTCATATACCTTGCTTTGGGCCGGGAGGCGAACAGAGATGGCAAGTGAGGCGCCCAAGGCGCAAAGTTTCGAATTCGCAAATGTGTTGACCAGCTGGCGCTGGTGGTGGCGGACCGCCGTCAAGGGCACAGTGGACCAGGCCGCGGTTATAGAGAAGCGGCGGGTGGAAAGTTATATCAGCTCGCGTTACCTGCTCATGCTGGCCATGTCGGCAGGTATCGCCATCCTCGGCTTGCTGCTGTCATCGCCCGCCGTGGTGATCGGTGCCATGCTGCTTTCCCCGCTGATGGACCCGATCATGGGTCTGGGCTTCTCGCTCGCAACGGGCGATTTCGCATGGATGAAGAAATCGGCTCGTTCATTGGCCGTGGGTACGCTGTTTGCGATGTTTTTCTGTGCAGTAGTGGTGTTCTTCTCGCCCCTGCAAACGGTGACCACCGAGATTGCCGCGCGCACCAAGCCCAATCTGTTCGACCTGCTGGTGGCGCTGTTTTCCGCCATTGCCGGTGCCTATGCGGTGATCCGCGGGCGGGAGGGCACGATTGTGGGCGTCGCCATCGCCACTGCCTTGATGCCACCACTGGCGGTTGTCGGTTTTGGCCTCGCAACATTCAACTGGACTGTCTTTTCCGGGGCTTTGGGCCTCTATTTCACCAACCTCATGACCATCGCGCTGACCGCAGCGGTTATGGCAAGGCTCTATGGCTTCCGCACCAATCTTTCCGACAAGCAAACCTGGATGCAAACCGGAATCATATTCGTTTCCTTCGTGGCGATTGCCATCCCGCTCTTTCTCTCATTGCTCGATATCGCGCAGGAAGCCCGGGCGACGCGACAGATGAATTCGCTGGTGATGGAAGGTTTCGACAATCGCGCCCGATTATCGCAGATCGAAACCAATTTCGAATCAGAGCCGATCCAGGTCAGTGCGACCGTGTTGACACCCGAACTCGAAGAGGATGCGGAGCGCACTGCGACGCGCGCCATGGAGCGGGCTCTCGGCGAACCGGTAGAGGTCACGATCACGCAATATCGCGTGGGAACCAGTGCACAGGCTGCAGAAGTGGCGCAATTGTCATCCGCATTGGCAGAAGAGCGGGCGCAACTGGCCGAGGCAGACAGCCTCTCCGAGCGGCTGGCGCTGGTCGCGGGGGTGGGTGTGGAAGCGGTCACTGTTGACCGGGACAGGCACCGCGCAACAGTCAATGCGCGCCCTCTCGATGGGGCAAGCTTGCGGGCCTATGCCGATCTGGAACAGCGCATTACGGCAACCGTCGGGTCGGAGTGGGATATTCGCCTTGTACCGCCGGTCCTGCCGCTGCCGGAAATTGCCATCGGAGACGAAGCGATCACCGCCGAAGGGCAGCAGGCCGTCGACCTGATCGTTTGGACGGTGCAGCGCACCGGCTTGCCTGTAAGGCTTGAAGGACGCGCGGATTCGGTCGCTCTTGCCAATGCCGCCCTTGGCGAGCGCGGCGTAGTGGCCGAACTCGCATCGGGCAGGCCTGGCTTTGGGCCCGTCAGCGTAAGCTGGGCGATGCCCGAAGAATAGGCCTCAGGCTGCCAGCTTCAGCGGTTCGATCTCACCAGAAAGATAGAGCTTCTTGGCCTTGGCGCGGCTGAGCTTGCCCGAGCTGGTACGGGGCAATGTGCGGGGCGGCACCAATTCGACGACGCAATTCATGCCGGTAACGGAACGGACCTTGTCGGCAATGTCATCGCGCAGTTTGAGCCGTTCTTCGGGATCGGAAACGCGGCAATGCACCAGCACCGCAGGCGCTTCCTCGCCATTTTCCATCTCGATGGAGAATGCGGCGATGTCGCCGTGGTTGAAGCCGGGCAATTGTTCCACCGCCCATTCGATATCCTGAGGCCAGTGGTTCTTGCCGTTGATGATGATCATGTCCTTGGCGCGGCCGACAATGAACAGGTAACCATCGGCCATGTAGCCCATGTCGCCCGTATCCAGCCAGCCATCTACCAGGCATTCACTGGTCGCTTCCTGGTTGCGGAAATAGGAATGCATCACGCTGGGACCGCGGCACCAGACCTTGCCGATCTGGTGGTCGCCATTGGCCTTGCCGTTCTCGCCGCGGATCTCGACTTCCATGTCGGGCAGCGGCTTGCCGCAATTGACGATGGCGCGATAGCGCGCCGGGCGCGAAAGGTCGCGGCGCGTGCCGGAGAGACGCTCCTCCTCCACCAGTTCTACACGGATGCCTTCGCCCGGCGGCATCACCGTGACGGCCAAGGTCGCTTCTGCAAGCCCATAGCTGGGAGTAAAGGCATTTGCCTTGAAGCCGGCATCGGCAAAAGCGTTGACGAAACTCTGCATAACGTCCGGACGGATCATGTCCGCGCCATTGCCGGCCAGGCGCCAACGCGACAGGTCGAAGCGTTCGGCGACATTGGATTGGCTTGAGATGCGCCGAGCGCAGATATCGTAGCCGAATGTCGGGGAATAGCTGAGCGTGTTGCCCTTGTTGCGGCTGATCAGGTCCAGCCACGCCAGCGGGCGGCGGGCAAAATGCTCGGTCTTGAGGTAATCCGCGCTTACCTGATTGGCGATCAGCGAGAGAAAGCAACCGACAAGCCCCATGTCATGATACCAGGGCAGCCAGCTGACCGCGCGATCATTGGTGCCGATTTCCATGCTGGCGGCGTGACCATAGAGATTATGCAATAGCGCCTTGTGCGTGACTGCCACGCCCTGCGGGAAGCGGGTCGAACCGCTGGAATATTGGAGGTAGCAAATATCTTCCGGGTCGGCCTTTGGCAGGTCAACTTTCGGTGCCGGGCGCCTGGCGAACTCGTCCCAGTCGATGCCTTCGCAACCCTGCTTGTCCGCTGCAGCCTTGGCCATATCGGCGATTTCCGGCGGATAGATCAGCATCTTCGGATCGGCGCTTTGCAGCTGCACGGCAAGCTGGTCGATATAACTTTCCCTGCCACCGAAGGTAGTCGGCAACGGCAGCGGAACAGGCCATGCTCCCGAATAGGTGCACGCGCAGAACAAAGCGGCAAAATCCGGTCCGGTTTCCGCGATCAGCGCGATGCGATCACCCTTTTTGACGCCGGCATCAATCAGGCGATAGGCCATATCCAGCGCGTCCTGGCGCATCTCGGAGAAGGGATAGACCCGCTCCAGCGTGCCTCGCATGTCATGGAAATTGAGACCCTTTGCACTCTTTGCTGCATAATCGATCGCGTCATTGAACGTGGCGAAATCCGCGCGGATGCGCGGCAGCGGACAATCGTTGGGCGTGGGCGTGAGTTCGGTCATAGGCAGTTAGAGCAACCCTTTATTATTGCGCGCTTTCGGCGCTCCCCCTCATAACAAAAGGATGCCGAGCCTGTCCCGACATCGTATCAAACTTTCCCATTTGTCAGGAAGTGTGGCACGAATAAGGCCAATGACAAGCATTAGACAAGAGGGGAAGCGGCAAAAGAGAGGCAAAATGCCCCTCGATGAAGCCAAATTGCGCGATCTGGCGCTGTCCTATGTGGCGCGATATGCGACCTCGGCGGCGAAGCTGGAGCGCTATCTTTCCCGCAAATTGCGTGAGTTGGGCTGGGCCGAAGATGTTTCCAGACCCGATATCCCGGCCCTCGTCGCCCGCTATGTCGAACTTGGCTATATCGACGATGAAGGCTTTGCCCGCGCCAAAAGCGGCAGCCTGTTGCGGCGCGGATATGGTGTGCGGCGGGTCAACCAGGCGCTGGGACAGGACGGGATTGCCGCCGCTCTGCGCGAAGAGGTGGCCCCCGGCCAGGTGGAACAGCGCCACGCTGTGCTTACTCTGGCAAGAAAGCGTCGTTTCGGGCCTTTTGGCGTTTTGCCGCTTGAACGTGACAAGCGTGAAAAGCAGATTGCCGCCATGCTGCGTGCGGGCCATTCGCTCGACTTTGCGCGCGAAATGGTGGATGCGACGAGCGAGGAAGCTGCCGAGCAATGGGCGCATGAGCTTGACGAGGATTGTGGCGATGAAGGCTGGTAGGTATTTGCGGGCGCTGATGTTGCCCTTTGCGATTGCTCTTGCCGCCTGTTCAACCCAGGCTGCAAGCGAGCAGACGGCACCGGAGAGCCTGCCTACGGATGCGGTCCACCCTGTGTCCGGCCTCGAAGTCATCGTCCTCAAAGTCACCAGCGGTGAGCGCACACATGGCTTCCAGGTGGAAGTGGCGGCGACAAGAGAACAACAGCGCCAGGGCCTGATGTTCCGGACATCCATGGGCCCGGATGAAGGCATGCTTTTCCCGCTGGAGCGCGTGCGCATGGCCAGTTTCTGGATGCGTAACACGGTTATCCCGCTCGACATCATCTTTATCGGCCCGGACAACCGGATCCTCAATATCGCCGAACACACAACGCCCTATTCGGAAGATTCGATTCCTTCGATCGCACCGGCCAAGGCCGTGCTGGAGCTCAATGCAGGGCGAACGGCGGAGCTTGGAATCGCTCCGGGCGATTTGGTCGAGTGGTAGGAGTTCCTTCGTTGCGCACGCCCATCCGGGCGTGCGTCCTCGCTAGGCGGGCAGGCAAGCTGCCCCCGCTGCGGACGGGCGGTCGCCCTTGCGGACCTCCGGTCTGATCTGGCTTGCGCTGGGCATAGGAAAAGCGCTAACCGCGCCCCTATGAGTCTCCTGATGAAGATCTTCACCTGGTGGGAAGGTGCCACGATCGGCACGCTCCTGTGGTCCGCGCGCAAGGGCGAGCATGTCGGCACCGATGCGCAGGGCAACAAATATTACCGTTCCAAAGAGGTCCGCGAGGGCGAGAAGGAGCGGCGCTGGGTCATCTACAATGGCGCCAACGATGCCAGCCGTGTGCCGTCTGAATGGCATGGCTGGCTGCATCATTCCTATGACGAGCTGCCCGAAAGCCACCTGCCGCCGGCCAAAATCTGGGAAGTGGATTACACTCCCAATGCAACGGGTACGGCGCAGGCGTATCGCCCTGCGGGCGCTCTGGAACGGGGTGGGCAGCGTGCCCGTGCAACGGGCGATTACGAAGCCTGGACGCCCGACGCGTGAGATCGCTTCGCCTCGCGTTAGTCGGGGCAAGCGCCTGGGCGCTGGCGGCATGCAGCGGCGGCGCGCCGGAGCCGGAAGCCGAAGAAACCGAGATCCCCGAAGAGCTGGCCCTTGCACCCCTGCCACAGGTCGAAGTGGATGAGAGCCTTGGTACGCCGCTCAAAGACCGGGTGGCGACGCTCGGCCTGATCAACAAGCGCAACAACATCTCGCGCGAATTTGAACTCAAGCCCGGCGAACAGCAGCGTTTCGACGATATCATTGTCCGCCTTTCAAGTTGCGAACGTACGGCGCCGTGGGAAAACCCGCCACTGACCGGTGCTTTCGTGCAGGTGCTGGTGCAGGATCGCGGGGAGAGTGATTTCGAGCAGATATTCTCGGGTTGGCTTTACAAGGAAGCGCCCGCCGTAAATGTGGTGGAGCACCCGATCTATGACGTCTGGATCAAGGATTGCACAATGAGCTTTCCAGGCGAAGAGGCCCCCGCTTCCTCCAGCAATTGAGCATGGGCTGACGGCAGGTCCGTCACGAATCCGTCGGCGCAGGCAGCCTTCAGCAGTTCCAGATATTCCGCTTGCGGCATGGCCACCGCACCCAGAGAGGCAAGGTGCTCGGTCATGAACTGGCAATCGAGAAGGCGATATCCGGCGCGCTTCATCAGCGCCACCAGCCACGCCAGCGCCACTTTGGAAGCGTTGTCGGCCCGGCTGAACATGCTTTCGCCACAAAATACGCGATCGAAGCTGACGCCATAGAGCCCGCCTGCCAGTTCGCCATCGCGCCAGCATTCGATCGAGTGCGCCTGGCCGGCTTCGTGCAGCGCGATATAGCTTGCTTCGATACGGCGGTTGATCCAGGTGTCGGAATGGTCCTCGCGCCGTGCGGCGCAGGCGGCAATGACATCGGCAAAGGCGCGGTTGCAGCTGACGGTGAAGCGGTCCTGCTTCACCAGCTTGGCCAGCGATCTTGAAAGCCGGAACCCTCGCAACGGGATAATTGCCCGCTCGCGCGGTTCGACCCAATAGACCTCCTCCTCATGGCGCGAATCGGCCATGGGAAAGATGCCGCTGCGATAGGCCAGCAGCAGCGTCGCAGCGGGCAGGATCTGGGGCGCGGGAGCGTGCATTTGTCCACTCTATCACGCGATTACGCGCTCGTCGCTTGCCAATGCCGTGCAGGCGCTATAGAGGGCCGGTCCGCTGCAGGGGTGTAGCTCAGTTGGTAGAGCATCGGTCTCCAAAACCGAGGGCCACGGGTTCGAATCCTGTCACCCCTGCCATTTTCCTCAATATTCCTCAGGCTCTTCAGGCGTATCGGCAAGATGATCGGGGCCAGCCTTCCGATCACCCTTGGCGAGTTTGAACACCACGCCGGAGAGCAGGGCCAGTGCGAGCAGGTTGGGCAGGGCCATGGCGGCGTTGGAGATATCGCCAAGGCGCCAGACCAATGTTAGATCCTGCGAGCTGCCGATAAAGATCACCACACACCACAATATGCGCCAGATCATGTGCAACACCTTTTCGCCCGCGCGGGTCGAACCGGGGATGCGGTCATACATGAAAGTGATCGCCCGCTCGCCGTAATAGGACCAGGTCAACAGAGTGGTGAAGACGAACAGGATCAGCGCGAGGCTGGCGATCAGCGTGCCGATCGGCACGGTGGCAATCTGCAAGGGGAAGGCTGCGGCAAATGCACCACTGGTCATGGCAAAACCTTCTAGGTCGGAATTCCATGCATGGCGCACGGCCTCGCCGCCAGCGGAGAAGTTTCCTTCTACCGTCAGCATCACCAGCGCGGTCATGGTGCAGATCACGATCGTATCGATGAAGGTCCCCATCATCGCCATGCGGCCCTGCTGCGCGGGATCGTCGGTCTGCGCCACGGCGTGGGCGATAGGCGTCGAACCCTGCCCCGCCTCGTTGGAAAAGAGGCCGCGCGCCACACCGGCACGGATCGCCAGCATTATCGCTGCGCCGACAAAGCCACCGGTCGCCGCCTGCGGGTTGAAAGCGCCGTGGAAGATCAGGCCGAAGGTTTCGCCCAGATCGCCGAAGTTCAAGATCAGCGCGATGATCGCCATGACGATATAGGCAGCGGCCATGAGAGGCACGATCTTCTCCGCCACATTGCCGATTGCCTTGATGCCGCCGATGATGACTACGAAAACGGCGATGGCAGTGATCAGTCCGCCGAGCCATTCCTCAATGCCGAACAGCTCGTTCATGCCGTCTGCCACCGCGTTGGCCTGGATCGAATTGCCTGTGACGAGCGCAGAGAACAGCGTGCCCACACAGAAGAGGATCGCAAGCCAGGTCCATTTCGGCCCAAGCCCGATCATGATGTAGCTCATAGGACCGCCGCGATAGACGCCGTCGCTCGTCCTCTCGCGATAGCGGATGGCAAGCGAACCTTCGGCAAAGGCCAGCGCCATGCCGATCAGCGCGGTCACCCACATCCAGAAGATCGCGCCCGGTCCACCCAGGGCGATGGCGGTGGCGACACCTGCGAGATTGCCCGTGCCGACCTGACCGGAAAGCGCGGTGGAGAGAGCGGCAAAGGGGCTGATCTCGCCCGATCCGGAACCCTTGCGGCTCTTGAACAGTCCGGCAAAAGCCTTGCCCAATTGTGTCAGCGGGAAGAACTTGAGGCCCACCATCATCCACAGGCCCACGCCAAGAAGGATGATCGTCATCGGCGGCAGCGGCTGCCCGCCTATCGCCAGCAGCGGTTCGCCATTCCAGGTGCCGCCCCAGATAAAGTCGGAAACGTTGGTGACGTGGTCGATCAGCCCGACCGACTGTTCTGCTTGTGCCAAGATGGCCCCCTCAAAGATGATCCTCCGGATCGGGGAAGGCTATAGCCAAGCCGCCCCAGTGGCCAGCCCCAATGTTGCATCCGCAACCTGCGCTCGTCCCTTCGTTCAGCACAGTCTTGCCAAGCACATGCATGCACCCTAAATAGCCTTTCGCCTTCCGACATCGGAAAATCGCAGCCCCTCCCGGTCACTTGGATCGGGGCGGCGATGGACCTATGGTGAAAGGCAAAACAAGTTTATCGCGAAGCGAACAGAGGCAAGAGCAATGGCTCAGGACGGCAAGAAGACAAGCCCCGGCGATTTCATCAACCAGGTGAAGTCGGAAACTTCCAAGGTGGTTTGGCCCACACGGGAAGAGACGATCCGCACGGCGATCTTCGTCTTCATCATGATGTTGATCCTCTCGCTTTTCTTCCTCGGCGTCGATTCGCTGTTCAGTACCGTCGTGCGCTGGCTGCTTTCGCTGGCCTGACGCCGCATTCCGTATTTAATCAGGAAAGAGATTTCAGATGGCCCGCTGGTACATCATCCACGCTTACTCCGGCTTCGAGAACAAGGTCCGCGATTCGATCCTGGCCGAGGCCGAGCGCCTTGGGCTTTCCGACGGTGTCGAGGAAGTCGAAGTGCCGACCGAAACCGTGACCGAGATCAAGCGCGGCAAGAAGGTGCAGGTCGAGCGCAAGTTCATGCCCGGCTATGTGCTGGCCAAGCTCAACATGACCGATGATATCTATCACCTAGTCAAGAACACGCCGAAGGTGACCGGTTTCCTGGGTACCAACAACAAGCCGCAGCCAATCTCCGAAAAGGAGGCCGCGCGTTATTTCGGCGGGGTGGAAGAGGCCAAGGCCGCCCCCAAGAAGGACATTCACGTCGATTACGAGATCGGCGACCAGGTCAAGGTGCTCGAAGGCCCCTTCGCCAGCTTCAACGGCGTGGTGGAAGAGCTCGATTTCGACAAGGCCAAGGTCAAGGTCTCCGTCTCCATCTTCGGCCGCGCAACGCCGGTGGAGCTCGACTTCGAACAGGTCGAGTTGGTGAAGTAAGTCGGGTCCGCGGCTCGCGGTCCAAGCTAATCAAAGCTAAACCGATAATTTCGGACATGCAGCGGGCTGTCCGTGGCCGGTGCTATTTCCGCTAACGCCCCACTTTCAGACGTTCAGTTTGAATGAGTTGAGACAAACGATCTCACGGCCGCGTTATAGGCTTCCGGATTCTCAAAATGGACCATATGTGTGGCATCTGCGATAAACGCAGTCTCATGATCGCTCAGGCATCCTTCATAGTAGTCCATTCCAGCAGAAAAGAACGCGGGCGTGTCTTCTCCGCGAACAAACAGGATTGGAAAGTCTAGTTCGCCTAGCTGATCACAGATCATATCGAATTGGGGAGGACCCGCTTCCATTGGCAGGTCTCCCTCAGTTGAGCTTGCCGCGATAGCTGCGGCCTGTTCTCTCGCCCCGTCTAGCAGATATTGGCGGATGCTCTGCGGTAGTGCTTCAAAACGTCCCTCTCCCATCTGCATTGCGAAGAAATCACAAGTGCTTCTGTCGATGGGATTAGTCAGTTCAACTTGGCATTCTGGCTGCTCCGGTGGAGGCAATGGGCCTTCAACATCAGGAGTTGGTGCCCAAGCAGGTTCTTCTAGCACGAGAGAATTGATCAGGTCAGGCCGCCGAATGGCAAGCTCCATTGCAATACGACTTGAGATCGAGTGCGTGACCAGATTGAAACTCTCAACTCCGAGAGTCCCTTTCAAGTTCTCAAGTGCGTCAATCAGATGTGTCGGGGACACCAGCCCGCCTTCGGGTGGAACGGCCAAGTCTTCGCCAACCATGACTATCATATAATCAGCAGAGAGCGGTTCAGCCTGCATCTGCCACCAGGAGGGGCCAGCTGGATAGTAAAATACGACTGGTGTTCCCTCGCCAATCGTTAGGGCAAGGTTGCCATATTGTGCTCCCTCAATAGGGGCCGAGCTTCCAGCTCCATATTGCGGATCAAAAGATTCAACGAGCAGAGCCGCATTTTCGTCTGAGTCCTCTTGGGAGACTTCAGTTTGAGCGCACGCTCCCAAGAAGAAGCCAGTGGTCAGGAGCGCAACGATGGCGTTGCTTCGTTCAATCATACCTCAATCCCCCGTATCGTCAGAAGAAGCCTAACGAAGCGAATAGCAGAGATAAAGGCGGTGGCTGATCGAACGTCAGAGAATGTCCGCTTTCCACCCAATAGCGGACATCGGCCATCGGTCATGTTCCGCCATAGACTGTCAGCCCGAATACCACCCCAGCGCTTCAGCATAGCCGAGGCTGAGCATCACCGTGTCGACCAAGCCATGCGCAATAACGCACGCCCAGAGGCTGCCCTTCATGTGCAGCCGCAGCCAGCCGAGAAACAGGCCTACGCTGCCGGTAATGAGCACGCCGCCCCAGCCCTGATAGGCATGCGGCAGGCCGAAGAGGAACGCCTGGATGAGCAGCACCAGCAACACCTGTCCGCGCAGCCCGGCAAGGCGCGAGAGGCGGTCCATCAGGAAGCCGCGCCAGAGCATTTCCTCGCCGAATGCGGCGCTGCCCCAGGCGACCAGCAGGATCCACAGGGCAAAGGCCGCGGGGCTTTCGGTAGCATAGCCGATCACGCCTTCTACTTCGGGTGTGGCAATGCCCATGCCGTCGACCACGCGTGCACCCACCCAGAAGATCAGCACGATGATGCCGGTACCCGCCGCGCCCCATGCGATCGTACGCTGCCAGCTTTCCGGACGCGCGAAATTGAAGGCTTCGCTCACCGCGCCATCGCGCCGCAGCCAGAACCACGCCACCAGCAGCCCGCCGCCCATGCTGAAGGCGGCCGACAGGGCGAGCGTCGTCGATGTTTGCCGAATTTCCGGCAAGTTTCCGTAGTCGAGGATCGGGATTACCGATGCGAGAATGAAAACCAGGAATACGGTTACCGCCTGCAGCAGGAAGCGCCACCATCCGAGCGGTTTTACAGTCGGGGAGTTTGCAATCTCTTCCGTCATGGAAACGGGCCTAGCTTCTGCCATGCCGATTTGGCCAGCCGCACCCCCGTCAATCGCTTGCCTTTTGCACGCCTTTCGACTAGGCGCGCGCCTTCCCGAGAGGGAATTCACGCGGGAGGCTCGGCAACGGGCCGTTTGCACCGCTTACCATGACTTCGGATTTAGTCCGGAGAACAGTGAGAAAGGAATGGTCTTATGGCCAAGAAAATTGACGGCTATATTAATTTGCAGGTGCCCGCCGGCACTGCAAACCCGTCCCCGCCGATCGGCCCGGCCCTGGGTCAGCGCGGCGTGAACATCATGGAATTCTGCAAGGCCTTCAATGCCGCCACGCAGGACATGGAA
>CAJXLD010000054.1 GCA_913055595.1 uncultured Altererythrobacter sp. | reverse complement strand
GAAGAACGACTGCAGCATATCAAGACGCCGCTCTCGCTTTCCGTGCTCGGCTGCGTGGTCAATGGTCCTGGCGAGGCGCGCGAGACCGATATCGGCATCACCGGCGGCGGCGCGGGCAAACACATGGTCTATCTGTCCGGCGTGACCGACCATCACGTGCAGGACAACGACATGGTCGATCACATCGTCAGCCTGGTCGAAAAGAAGGCCGCCGAGATCGAGGAGGGTATGATCGATGCCGGTAAAGCCGAAGCCACAGGATAGCGATCTGACCGAAGCAACGGAGGCCGAGATCCTGCCTCCCGTGGTCGAGGACGAACATCACTCCGCCGAACCCTCAATTGCAGTGGGTGTTGGCGCGGTGGCATTGGGGGCCTTTGCTCTGGGCGCTGTAGCAGTAGGGGCAGTCGCCATCGGGGCGCTTGCCATCGGCAGGCTCGCGATCGGCAGGATGCGCCTGCGCGAAGCACGGATCGATCACTTGAGCGTCGGCTCCATTACCGTTGGCGAAGAAGAGTGACTTGCGCTTGATCCGATCTGCTTGAACGCCGGGCTGGACCACTCCCAAGATCCGCATCCGCCACTTTACCCGAAAGTAACCCCATCCGGGCTATCTCCATCTCGGAGATGGATATCAAGCTGCCCCTTGCCGTATTGCTGATCGCTGCCGGCGCGATCGGGCTGGTCGTGCCGAACCCTGGCGATGACCGGTTGGAGCGCGCGCATGATGGAGCTTCCGCAAGAACCGCGCAGACCAACTCTGATCCAGAACCCCGCGCGGCCTTGGTCCAGCAGCCTGCCGTTACCTGGGCCGAGGAAGTCGTGCTCGATCGTGAGATGGATGGCCATTTCTATGCCGATGTCGAGATCGAGGGGCAAAGCTATCGTATGATGGTAGACACCGGCGCAAGCGTTGTCGCGCTTACCGAGCAGGACGCGCTGAACATGGGCATGACCTGGTTCGAGGAAGACATAGCTCCCATTGCACGCGGTGCGAGCGGGCCGGTCAATGGGGTCAGCGCCACGATCAGCCATATGGCGGTAGGATATCACGAGGCCGAAAACGTGCGGGCCATCATCATCACTGACGGCGGCAGCATTTCGCTGCTTGGCCAGTCTTTCCTCAGTACGCTCGACAATGTGCAGATTGCCGGTGACCGCATGGTGCTGGGCAATTGAGCGGGATAATGGAGCAAGCGCGATGAACATGTCCGGCCTTCTCCCGCAACGCTGGCGTACCAAGCGCGAAGAAGCCCGCCATAATGAGGCGATCCTGGGTGTTCTGGAAACGCCGCCGATCCAGCCCAGGAACGACGGCTTGGTCATCTTCTCGATGATCGGAACCGCAGCCCTGTTGCCTTATCTGGTGGCGGTGAAATCGCTGTGGCAGCAATTGCGGCGCGGCCGCATCGCCATTCTCGACGATGGCAGCCTGACTGCACAGGATCGCGCGATCCTGGCCCAGCATTGCGGCGATCCGCAGATCATGCGCATGCAGGACATTCCCATGGGCGATTTTCCGCAAGGTGGCTCGTGGGAACGCCTGCTCACCATCCTCGACCATCGCGCGGGCGAATACTGGCTCCATCTCGATTGTGACACGGTGACATTGGGCCCGGTTCCCGAAGTCGAGCGGGCCATATCCGCCAATCGCAGCTTTATCCTTCTTGGCGATGGCGATGCACCGGCGGAACCCCAAGAACTCTCTGGCTTTGCAGAATCCTCGGGCATCGAAAGTGCTATTGGCCGCATGGCACCGGGTCTGGGGTGGAAATATGTCCGCGGTTCCTCGGGTTTTGCGGGCTTTGCCGCGGGCAATGCCGGACGCGAGTTGGCTGCGGCGTTCCTTGCCCGCATGAAAGACCTCATCGGGGAAGACACCGCCGCCATCCGGAGTGCCGAACAGGTTGCCTCCAGTTTCCTGATCGCCAATGAGGGTGCGCCCGTATGCCTGCCCCATGAAAACTACGGGGTATACGCAGGGGAACCTTGGCCCGACGGATGCCAGTTCCTGCAATTCACAGGTGCCCATCGGCACGAAAATGGCGCCTTTATCGAAGCGAGCCAGCGGGCAATCGGGCAAATTTCACGCTGAACCGAACTGCTTCGAATTGAACCGAGCTGGACAGCACCCCAAATGGGGAGCATCATGACAGTAATGAAAACAAGCCGTCGCAAATTCCTGGTTGGTGCCACTATCGGCGCTGCAACGCTTGCAAGCCCGCTCCGTGTGGCGGCACAGGTCGCTCCGGACACGCGCACGCGTCGCATTCTCGCCATTGCCCGCAGTGAAGTATCCCGCGCCGGACACCAGCTCGGTCGACGCGATGTGGCCGCCATTGCCGATTTCGGCATTCATTCGGCCGAGCATCGCTTTCACATTGTGAACCTGGAAGGGGGCACGATCCGCAGCTTCCTCGTTGCGCACGGTTCGGGCTCGGACCCCGAACATGATGGTTGGCTCAACGGCTTTTCCAACATCAGCGGTTCCAATGCTACCAGCCGCGGTGCCTATGTGACCGAAGAGGTCTATCACGGCAAATATGGCCGATCGATGCGGCTGGAAGGTCTCGACAGGGACAATTCCAACGCCCGCCCGCGTGCGATCGTTATGCACCCGGCCGAATATGCGCGGCAATCCTTCGTCGACCGCCACGGAAAGCTGGGCCGATCCTGGGGGTGCTTTGCGCTCGACCCGGACAATATGGCGGAAGCGCTGCAATCATTGCAGGGTGGCACCCTGATCTTTGCCGACAGGCTGGGTATCGGCCCGGCCGGCCAGCAGGTCAGCGCGCCCCAACAGCGAGACCTGGCTTTCGGATAAGCTAGCCTTTTGAGGCAGGCGACGCCCCGGTCTGGCGGCAGACAGGCCCGCGATCGCGGCCGCATCGCGATCATAGATATCGGCGAAGCGGGTCATTTCTCCATCGGTATCAGGACCCATCGTGAAATAGGCGATATGAACCGGGATGGGCTGCGGCAGCGGCACCCTTGTATAGACCCCGCTATCGGAAATGCCCTGCGCTTCCTCCTGCGTAATCCCGCCATCTTCCGTGGCCAGCGCAAAGGCGAAATCGAGCGCCCGGTCCGTGCGAATGCAGCCGTGGCTTAGCGCCCGATATTCATCTTCGAAGCGCTCGCGCGCCGGCGTATCGTGCAGGAAGATCGAGTGTTCATTGGGCATATCCAGCTTGACCAGGCCGAGCGCGTTTTGCGGGCCCGGCTGCTGCACAATACTGACATAGCCATTGGCCCCGCGCGTCGCGACATATCCCCTGCTGCGCGCCCAGGCCGGATTGTTCAACACGCGGTTGCCAAGCCCCTCCCCCACCACGATGCTTTGCGGCACCGTCCATGTCGGGTTGAAGATCACGCCTTCGACCTGGTCTGAAAACTGCGGCGTGGCGGTGCGGCCCGGCCCGCCCACGATCACGCGGTGCGTGCGGACGATTTCGCCGTCCACCATCAGGCGCAGATGGTATTCGGGGACATTCACCAGAATATGCGTCGCGCCCAGATCACGTGGCAGCCAGCGCCAGCGATCCATATTGGCGCGGATCAGGTCGCGGGTTTGCTCCTCCTCCTCCGAGGTTGCCGCCAGCGCATCGCGCAAGGCGGCATAGAACGGGTGGATCGGGTCAAGCCAGGTCAGGACTTCCCTGGCATCTTCCCCTGCCTGCAAGCGGGCAAGCAATTCCGGAGCGGGGTATAGCCGCGCATCGGGATCATCTACGTGGTAGGAACGGCGACCGGTGGCGGGCACGCGTCCATCGCGCAAATCCTCCACCAGCCAGCCGAATATCGTGCCGGCGACATCGTCCAGCCGCTCGCTCTCGCCTTGTTCCATGGCAGCACGCAGGGCTTCGGGTTGATAATCATCGGGATCGAGGCCTTCATCCGAAACGGTCACCACAAACTCGAGCAGAGACTGCGCCATGTCGCGCGTCCACTGATGTTGCTCAGTTGCATCGAATAGCGACTGCAGCTGGTAGGCAAAGGGCAGCGCCGCCTCGACATCGCCGCAGGATACGGTGACCTCTTGCGCCTGCACCGGCACAGCCAAGGCTGCGCCACCCGCGCCCAAGACGATTGCGCTCAACAGGCGTGATTTTTGCTTCAAGTGCATTTCTCCAGTCTGGATCAGTGCTCGATTGCGCGCATGCAATCTCACGCGGATCTTATTGCGTGACGCTCCCTGAATCCCGGCCTAACAACCGAGCCATGCAGAGCCGCAGCGCCCTCTATCCCTTCTTGGTCACGCTAGTGGCGGTCGGCCTGCTCAGCCTGATGGACAGCTTCATGAAAGCCGCCTCGGTTGCCGTCGGCGCATTCAGTGCGATGGTGGTCCGCTCGCTCCTGTCGAGCGGGCTGGTCGTGCCGCTTTGGCTCTGGAAAGGCACGGGCTGGCCGAAGAAACATGCCCTGCGCCTGCACCTGATACGCGGCATGGCATCGGTATTCATGGCGCTGACCTTCTTTTCCGCTCTCGTCTATCTACCATTGGCGGAAGCAATTGCGCTGGCCTTCATCAGCCCGCTCATCGCATTGGGCCTGGCCGCCGTCATCCTCAAGGAGAAGATTGCCGGCAAAGCCATAGGGGCAGCCATGCTGGGAGTTGTCGGCGTGGTGATTATCGTGGGAGGGCGCATCGGCAACCAGACCATGAGCGATGAGGCCGCGTTCGGCGTCGCATTGGTCCTGTTTTCCGCGTTGCTCTATGCGTGGAACCTCATCCTGCAGCGCCAGCAGGCGCTAGTCGCCAAGCCGCTGGAAATCGTGACCTTCCAGAACGTCATCGTCGCGCTGGTTCTGCTGCTGGGCACGCCCTTTTTCTTCCAGATGCCACAGGGCAGCGCGTGGATCGATATCGTCATGGCCACCCTGCTCGCGCTTATTGCGCTTGCAATGATGGCCTGGGCCTATGCGCGGGCCGAGGCGCAGGTGCTGGTGCCGGTCGAATATACCGGATTTGCATGGGCAGCTCTGTTTGGCTGGATCTTCTTCGGTGAAGAGGTTCGCCTGACCACCGTGGCAGGTGCCGCGCTGATCATAGTGGGATGCTGGATCGCCGCTCCGAGAAAGCACACTGAGCAGGTGGCGACGGGTGCAGGATAATTCTACGGAGTGTCCGCCGTCAGCACCTCTGTCTCCGTATCATCGCCGAAGAAGCTCGAACCCTGCCAGATCAGTCCCAATGCCCCGCCCAGGAATGCGGCAATGACCAGAGCGAGCAACATGCGCAGCACGCCCAAAGTGCGCTTTTCCTTCTGTCTTGGACCAAAAAGCATGCCCATTCGCTTTCCTAATTGCGTCTCCAGTGCCGTTGCGCCCTTGACCTGAGCCGCGCAAACGCGCAGTTCGCCCGCAAACGGCTTTCCCTCTCTACAAGCAAGGCCGAAACAGCAACAGGCAATCGCCGCAATCGGCAAAGGACACGGCATCTATGACCCAGGTCGGCTCGAACACGCTCGCAACCCGCAGCATTTTGGAAGTAGGCGGAAAATCATACGCTTACTATTCACTCGCCAAGGCTGCTGAAACGATCGGAGACGTCAGCCGCCTGCCTTTCTCGATGAAGGTCCTGCTCGAGAATCTCCTGCGATTCGAGGATGAAGGCTTCACCGTCGGCAAGGAACACATCCAAGCCGTTGCCGACTGGCAGAAGAATCCGGTCACAGGCGAGGAAATCCAGTACCGCCCCGCGCGCGTGCTGCTGCAGGATTTCACCGGCGTTCCCTGCGTGGTCGACCTTGCCGCCATGCGCGACGCCATCAGCAAGCTGGGCGGCGATACCGCCAAGATCAATCCGCAGGTCCCGGTGAACCTCGTCATCGACCACTCGGTGATGGTGGACGAATTCGGCCATCCCAAGGCGTTCGAGAAGAACATGGAGTTCGAATATGCTCGCAATGCGGAGCGCTATGATTTCCTCAAATGGGGCGCGAAGAGCCTCGAAAACTTCTACGCCGTGCCCCCGGGCACCGGCATCTGCCACCAGGTAAACCTCGAAAACATCGCCAAGGGCGTGTGGTCTTCCACCGACCAGAACGGCGAGCTGGTGGCCTATCCCGATACTTGCGTGGGTACGGACAGCCACACCACCATGATCAACGGCCTTGGCGTACTCGGCTGGGGCGTGGGCGGTATCGAGGCTGAGGCCGCCATGCTCGGCCAGCCGATCTCCATGCTGATCCCCGAAGTGGTCGGTTTCAAGCTGACCGGCAAGATGGCCGAAGGCGTGACGGCCACAGACCTCGTGCTCACCTGCGTGCAGATGCTGCGCGAGCATGGCGTGGTCGGCCGCTTCGTCGAATTCTACGGCCCGGGCGTGTCCACGCTCAGCCTCGCCGACCGTGCGACCATCGCCAATATGGCACCCGAATATGGCGCGACTTGCGGCTTCTTCGGCGTCGACGACAAGACGCTCGATTACCTGCGCCTCACCGGTCGCGACGAGCAGGATATCGCGCTGGTCGAAGCCTATGCCAAGGCACAGGGCATGTGGTTCACGCCGGAGAACGAGCCGGTCTTCTCCAGCACGCTGGAACTGGACATGGCCGCCGTCGTCCCCAGCCTTGCCGGACCCAAGCGCCCGCAGGACAAGGTGACGCTGCCCATGGTGGACGAGCTTTTCAACGACGATCTCGCCAAGGTCTATGGCAAGGCCGAAGCTGCCCGCGTCGGCGTGGACGGCAAGGACCACGATATCGGCGATGGCGACGTCGTGATCGCCGCCATCACCAGCTGCACCAATACCTCCAACCCCGATGTTCTGATCGCTGCAGGCCTGGTGGCCAAGAAGGCGAATGAAAAGGGCTTGAAGCCCAAGCCGTGGGTCAAGACCTCGCTCGCGCCCGGATCGCAGGTGGTTACCGACTATCTCGAAAAGGCTGGCCTGCAGGACCACCTCGACGCTATCGGCTTCGACCTCGTCGGCTATGGCTGCACCACCTGCATCGGCAATTCCGGCCCGCTGGCCGAACCGATCAGCAAGGCGATCAATGGCAATGACATCGTTGCCGCTTCGGTCCTTTCGGGCAACCGCAACTTCGAAGGCCGCGTCAGCCCCGACGTGCGCGCCAACTTCCTCGCCAGCCCGCCGCTGGTCGTCGCCTATGCGCTGAAGGGCACGGTGACCGAGGATATTACCGAAACCCCCATCGGGCAGGACCAGGACGGCAATGACGTGATGCTCGCCGATCTGTGGCCGACCAGCCAGGAAATCGCCGATATCCGCGCCAGCGCCATCGACCGCCAGATGTTCGAGAGCCGCTACGCCGACGTCTACAAGGGTGACGAGCACTGGCAGGCGATCCAGGTCGAAGCATCCGACACCTATGCGTGGAAGCCGGGCAGCACCTATGTTGCCAACCCGCCCTATTTCGAAGGCATGGGCATGACGCCCGATCCGGTGACCGACATCATCGAGGCCAAGCCGCTCGCGATCCTTGGTGACAGCGTCACGACCGACCACATCAGCCCCGCCGGTTCGATCAAGGAAGACAGCCCCGCCGGCCAGTACCTGCTGTCCAACCAGGTCGCCAAGGCGGACTTCAACTCCTACGGCAGCCGCCGCGGCAACCACGAAGTGATGATGCGCGGCACTTTCGCCAATATCCGCATCAAGAACGAAATGGTCCCGGGCGTCGAGGGTGGCTACACCACCTATAATGGCGAGCAGATGGCGATCTATGATGCCGCCATGAAGCACAAGGCCGACGGCACGCCGTTGGTCGTGGTAGGTGGCAAGGAATATGGCACGGGCTCCAGCCGTGACTGGGCCGCCAAGGGCACCATCCTGCTGGGCGTGCGCGCGGTGATCGTCGAAAGCTTCGAACGTATCCACCGCTCCAACCTCATCGGCATGGGCGTGCTGCCCTTGCAGTTCCACGAGGGCGACACGCGCGAGACCTTGGGACTGACGGGTGAAGACAGCTTCACCATCAAGGGCCTGGCCAGCATGAAGCCTCAGCAGGACATCGAAGTGGAAGTGACCCGCGCCGATGGGACGACCTTCACCTTCACCGCCAAGTCCCGTATCGATACTGCCAACGAGATGGAGTATTATCGCAATGGCGGCATCCTGCAGTATGTGCTGAGAAAGCTCGCCGCCTGATTGGGAGAGAGATGATGGTTCGATTTGCCGCACCCGCCGCACTGGCATTGGCCCTCGCCGCCTGCACGCAGCAGGCAGAGCGGGAAGCACCGGTGGAACAAGCGGCGACCGAGGAAGCCGCGGCGGTGGAACTGATCCCCGCCGCCGATCTTGCCGCCATGATGGCTGCAGGCGAAGCGCTGGTAATCGACGTCCGCACTCCGGCCGAATTTGCCGAATCCCGTCTGGCCGGCGCTCTCAATGCCCCGCTTTCGACCTTCGATCCGGCAAGCATCCCAATGATGGAGGATCGCGAGACGATCCTCTATTGCGGCTCCTCGCGGCGGTCGGGCATTGCTGCGGAAATGCTGGCGGAGCACAAGGGAGGCAAAGTGCGGCACCTCGAAGGCGGCATTACCGCATGGAAGGAAGCCGGGCTGGAAACGCAGGCTGAACCCGAACCCGAAGCCTGATCGGGCTTTGTCCTACTTCCCCGCGTCGAACAATCCGCTTTGCCCGCCGGGTGCGTCCTGCGGCGGGTTGAGGCCGAGGTGGCTCCAGCCGCGATCGTTGAGGCAGCGCCCGCGCGCGGTGCGCGCCACCAGGCCGAGCTGGATGAGGTAGGGCTCGACCACTTCCTCCACCGTGTCGCGCGGCTCGGCGAGGCCCGCAGCGAGCGTTTCCACGCCCACCGGGCCGCCCTTGTAGATATCGGCGATCATGGTGAGGTAGCGGCGGTCCATGGCATCAAGGCCGAGGCTGTCGATCTCCAGCCTGGTCAGCGCGCCATCGGCGATATCGGCGGTGACGGTGCCATTGCCCGCGACATGGGCGAAATCGCGTACGCGGCGCAGCAGGCGCCCCGCCACCCGCGGCGTACCGCGCGAACGGCGGGCAATTTCGCGCGCGCCATCGGCCTCGATCGCCATGCCGAGCAATTGCGCCCCGCGCGTCACCACGCGCAGCAGCTCGTCCTCGGTATAGAAATTGAGGCGCACGGGGATGCCGAAGCGGTCGCGCAAGGGCGTGGTCAGCAGGCCCTGCCGCGTGGTCGCGCCCACCAGCGTGAAAGGTGGCAGGTCGATCCGCACCGAACGGGCAGACGGCCCCTCGCCGATGATGATGTCGAGCGCGCGGTCCTCCATCGCGGGATAGAGCACTTCCTCCACCACCGGGTTGAGGCGGTGGATCTCGTCAATGAAGAGCACGTCATTGGGCTCAAGATTGGTGAGCAGTGCGGCAAGGTCCCCCGCCTTGGCGATGACCGGGCCACTGGTGGCGCGAAAGCCCACGCCCAGTTCCTTCGCCACGATCTGCGCCAACGTGGTCTTGCCAAGGCCGGGCGGGCCGAAGAACAGCACATGGTCCATCGCCTCCCCGCGCCCCTTGGCGGCCTCGATAAACACGCGCAAATTCTCGCGCGCCGCCTCCTGCCCGACAAATTCGGTGAGCGACTTCGGACGCAGCGCGGCGTCCGGGTCTTCCGGCAGGCGATCGGGGGTGAGGTCGGGGTTGGTGGTCATTAAAGTACGCCAGCCTGTTTTGCCTGAGCGATCTCGATAAACTTGCTGGCGACGGCGAGAACATCTTCGGATGCTGTGCAGGGCTTATTTGCAAGTGTGACGCGGTACCCTTCGGAATCTCGGCGTTCGAACATCAGACCGATTCCATCCACACAGATTGAATTTGGGTCTTCCTGGCGGGTCCAGATTTGCATTGCTTCACGGAACATTCCTGCCTCAACGATCAATTCGTTCAGCTCGCCAATATCGGCTGAGCTAGAAGAGAAAGAGCGATTAGTTCGCGCGCGATCAGCGTGGTGGGGGCAATCATCGCGACTCTTGAACCGACCCGTGACCTTCCCATCGGCAGCTTCATCCAACCGAATGGTGTAACGAAGACAGCGAATTCCAAACGTGGTCAGTCGATAACGCGCATTGTAGCCACGTAGAGCTCGATCATCATACAGTGCAGGTTCTCGGAAGCCTGCTAGGTTGTTCTGAATGTCTGCGGCATCTTCTGGAGAATAAGCATTCGAAAGCTCTCCCATATTGGATGCACAAGCCGACAAGATAGCCATGAAAGGCAAGGCTAGAATCGATAGAGTGGAACCACGACGCAGATTCATGCCTACCATCACCCCGCCGCCCTCTTCAGTGCCACGCGGATCAGGTCGCTCTCGCGGGCATCCTCGCCCAGTTCGGCTTGCGCGTGGGCGACGGCGGCGGCGGCGGTGGTGGGCTTGAAGCCAAGGTTGGTGAGGGCGGAGACCGCGTCGGCGCTCGCCGCACCGGCATGCGAGACCGCGCTTGCCGCAACGCCCGCGACCCCGCCACCGGGCAGAGCGCCCGCCTTGTCCTTCAGCTCATTGACGATGCGGCCTGCCAGTTTCGGCCCCACGCCATTGGCGCGGGCGACGGTGGCGGCATCCTGCGCGGCGCAGGCATCGCGCAGTTCGCCGGTCGAAAGCGCGGACAATATCGCCAGCGCCACCTTGGAGCCCACGCCCTGCACGGTCGTCAGCAGGCGGAACCAGTCCCGCTCCGCGCTTTCCGCAAAACCGAGCAGGCGCATGTCGTTTTCCGACACCTGCAAATCGGTATAGACGGTGCAGGCTTCCCCCTGCTCGCCCAGTGCGGACAGCGTCTTGGACGAGCAATGGACGAGGTAGCCCACGCCGCCCACGTCGATGACGGCCCAGTCCTCCCCGGTTTCGTCCAGCAGCCCTTTCAGCTTTGCGATCATGTTTTGTTCTTATCGTGCCGATCGTCTATGGTCCAGCGATTATGGACACTTGCCCCCACTTGCGCCAAAGCAGCGCGCTATGAGCATGAACACATTCGGACGCGTCTTTCGCTTTACCACCTGGGGGGAGAGCCACGGGCCCGCTTTGGGCGCGGTGGTGGATGGCTGCCCGCCCCTGCTCGAATTGAACGAGGCGGTGATCCAGCCCTTCCTCGATGCGCGCCGTCCGGGCACCAGCCGCTTCACCACGCAGCGGCAGGAGCCCGACCAGGTGAAGATCCTCTCGGGCGTGTTCGAGGGCAAGACCACCGGCACGCCGATCAGCCTGATGATCGAGAATACCGACCAGCGCAGCAAGGATTACGGCGAGATCGCCAAGGCATACCGCCCCGGCCATGCCGATTATGCCTATGACGCGAAATACGGCATCCGCGATTATCGCGGCGGCGGGCGTTCCTCCGCGCGCGAAACGGCAGCGCGCGTGGCGGCGGGTGCCATCGCGCGGCTGGTGATCCCCGAAGTGACGATCACCGCTTATGTCTCCGAAATCGGCGGGGACGCAATCGACCGCGACAATCTCGACTACACATTCATCGACGCAAACCCCTTCTTCTGCCCCGATCGCCTTGCGGCCGAACGGTGGGAGAGGTTGGTGGACGAGGCGCGCAAGAACGGATCATCGCTGGGCGCAGTGGTGGAATGCGTCGCCAGCGGCGTTCCCGCCGGATGGGGTGCGCCGGTCTATGCCAAGCTCGATGCGGATCTTGCCGCCGCGATGATGGGCATCAACGCCACCAAGGCGGTCGAAATCGGAGACGGCTTTGCCGCCGCACGGCTGACGGGCGAGCAGAATGCCGACGAGATGCGCCCCGGCGAAGAGGGTGAAGGCCCCGAATTCCTCGCCAACCATGCGGGCGGGATCGTGGGCGGCATTTCCACCGGCCAGCCCGTGGTGTGCCGCGTGGCCTTCAAGCCGACCAGCTCGATCCTCACCCCGCGCAAGTCGATCACTTCGGCCGGCGAGG
>CAJXLD010000053.1 GCA_913055595.1 uncultured Altererythrobacter sp. | reverse complement strand
ATCGGCCATGGGCAGATTCAGGTCCACGCGTACCAATGCGACTTTGCCGGTCACATCGCCGAGGTCATCGAGCGTCTTGAACGTGCCCATCGCCAATTCCTTACAACAGGCCGGCCATCACTCCGGCAGTGTCGATCATGCGGTTGGAGAAGCCCCATTCGTTATCATACCACGATACCACGCGAGCGAGCTTGCCTTCCATCACCGAGGTTTCGAGACTGTCGATGGTAGAGCTGGCCGGATGGTGGTTGAAATCCGAGGAGACGAGCGGCTTGTCGGTGTAATCGAGCACGCCCTTCATCTCACCTTCCGACGCGGCCTTGAGCGCGGCGTTGAGTTCCTCAGCCGTAGTGTCGCGACCAGGCTGGAACACAAGGTCAACCAGCGAAACATTGGGCGTCGGGACGCGGATTGAGGAACCGTCCAGCTTGCCTGCCAGTTCGGGCAGGACCAGACCCACCGCGCGGGCAGCGCCGGTGGTGGTGGGGATCATGTTCTGCGCACCGCCGCGCGCACGGCGCATGTCCGAATGCATCTGGTCCAGCATGCGCTGGTCATTGGTGTAGGAATGGACCGTGGTCATGAAACCGCGCTCGATACCCACCAGCTCGTTCAGAACTTTCGCCACTGGGGAGAGGCAGTTGGTAGTGCAACTGGCGTTGGAAACGATCACATCGTCCGAAGTGAGTATGCCGTGGTTCACGCCGTACACGATCGTGGCAGATACATTCTTGGCCGGTGCAGAGATCAGAACGCGCTTGGCACCGGCATCCAAATGCGGCTTGGACGCTTCGTGGCTCTGAAAGAAGCCGGTGCATTCGAGCACGATATCAATACCCATCTCGCCATGCGGCAGGTTTGCCGGATCGCGCTCGCTGGTTACGGCGATGGTCTTGCCGTTCACAACAAGGTTGCTGCCATCGACTTCCACCGTTCCGGGGAAACGGCCATGCGTGCTGTCATAGGCAAAGAGCAGCGCGTTGGCATTGGTATCGGCCAGGTCGTTGATCGCCACCAGTTCCAGATCGTGATCGTCACGCTCAAGGATGGCGCGCGCCACCAGACGGCCAATACGTCCGAAACCGTTGATCGATACTTTCGTCGCCATGGACCTGTCTCCTGATTAGTTGGCCAATTTTTCAATGATCTGCGGGACGATCTTGCCAGCAGAGAAACCGAAATGCTCGAATAGAGTTGCTGCCGGGGCCGAAGCGCCGAAACGGTCGAGGCCGATATTGAGGCCATCCACGCCCGTATAGCGTTCCCACCCCTGCGTGACGCCAGCTTCGATCGAGACTTTCAGCGCATTGGCGGGAAGCAAGTCGGCCTTGTAGGCGGCATCTTGCTCGTTGAAGAGTTCCTGACACGGCACGGAGACCACATCGGCACCGATGCCCTGTTCTTCCAGCGCCTCGGCTGTATCGAGCGCAACACTCACTTCCGATCCTGTCGCCAGCAGCACGACTTTGCGCTCGGCACTGGCAGCTTTCAGGCGATAGGCACCCTTGGAGCAACGATTGGTGAGCGCACTCCAATTCTCGTCACCCTCCCCGCGCACGGGTGGCAAGCCCTGGCGGGAAAGCGCTATGACCGAAGGAGTGGTCGGCGTCTGCAGCGCGAGCGCCCAGCATTCCGCCGTCTCGATAGCGTCAGCAGGACGATAGACGTTGAGGTTGGGGATCAGGCGCAGTGACATGACCTGCTCCACCGGCTGGTGGGTCGGGCCGTCCTCGCCAAGACCGATGGAATCATGCGTCATCACGTAGACCACACCGGCCTTCTGCAAGGCGGAAAGACGTATGGCATTGCGCGCATAATCGCTGAAGATCAGGAAGGTGCCGCCATAGGGCACAACACCGCCATGCAGCATCATGCCGTTCATCGCGGCTGCCATGCCGAATTCGCGAATGCCGTAATAGATATAACGACCACTGTAATTGCTGGCGGTCAGCGGTTCGGTGGAGGCTGTCTTGGTATTATTCGAACCGGTAAGGTCGGCCGAGCCACCGATCAGCTGCGGCAACTTCTCGGTCAGCGGGGTCAGCGCCATTTCGGAGGCCTTGCGACTGGCGACCTTGGGCGGATCCTTGGCCATGGCACTGATATGCGCTTCCAGAGCAGGCGCTGCGAGATCGGCGACGCTCATTAGCTGGTTCTCGAGAGCAGCCTTCCTGCCGCTGGCCTCAAGCGCAGTCTTCCACGCAGCATTGGTTTCCGCACCGCGCGCGCCCAACGCGCGCCAGTCGGCCATGATCTCTTCCGGAACCACGAAAGGATCATGCGGCCAATCGAGCTCAACGCGAGCCGCGGCCACTTCGTCCTCACCCAAAGGCGCACCATGCACGCCCGAAGTGCCCTGCTTGTTTGGCGAACCTTTGCCGATGATGGTCTTGCAGGCGATGATCGAAGGGCGCGGATCGGAGAGCGCCTCGTCGATGGCAGCACGGATGCTGGCATGGTCATGACCATCGCAATCGACGACATGCCATCCGGTGGCGCGATAGCGAGCACGCACATCTTCGCTTGATGAAAGGTCCACAGAACCATCGATGGTGACGTTGTTGTCGTCCCACAGCACGATGAGATTGCCGAGCTTGAGATGACCGGCAAGGCCGATGGCTTCGTGATTGATGCCTTCCATCAGGCAGCCATCACCGGCGAGAACCCATGTCCTGTGGTCAATCACATCTTCGCCGAACTTGGCGTTGAGATGACGTTCGGCAATCGCCATGCCCACCCCCATCGCCAGGCCCTGACCCAGAGGGCCGGTAGTGCATTCAACGCCATCGATCAGGAAGTTCTCCGGGTGACCGGCGCAGGGGCTGCCAAGCTGGCGGAAATTGCGAATGTCATCCATCGTCGGCTGCGCGTAACCGGTGAGGTGGAGCAGCGAGTAGATCAGCATGGAGCCGTGGCCCGCCGACAGGACGAAGCGGTCACGGTCTGGCCAATGCGGATCGGCGGGATCGAATTTCAGGTAATCGGAATAGAGAACCGTGGCGACATCGGCCATGCCCATCGGCATGCCGGGATGGCCGATATTGGCGGCCTGTACCGCATCCATGGTCAGCGCCCTGATGGTATTGGCCATCAAGGTCAAACGGGCCGTGTCGTTGCTCATGGAATTCTCCACCGGTGAAATCTTGCTGGTTCTATCGCGATTCGGATGCGCGCTCATTGGGGGAGCCGCGCCCCTTACGTCAAGCACGCTCACCCCCTATAGCCAAAGCCATGCTGCACTGCAGCTAGGCTTATTCACAGCTTCGCCCAACAAGGCTTTGCCGTCATTGCATGTTTCCGGTAAATGACATCTCATGGAGGAGGAACGCATTGCGAAGGCCTTGGCCAGGATCGAAGCGGCAGCACGCCGCATCGAAAACGCTGCGACCAAGCCTGTAGCCTCACAGTCGGACCCGGAGCTTGAACAGCGTCACGAAAGACTGCGTGAAGAGGCTTGGGCAGCGCTCTCGGAGATCGACAGTCTGATCGAGGTCTTGGAAGCATGAGCAATGTAACGCTCAAGATCGGCGGTCGCTCCTACCGCATAGGTTGCGCCGAAGGCGAAGAACAGCATATCGCCAAACTGGGGGCGACCATCGACGCTAAGCTGGAAGCGACTCCGGGCATGGCAAGCCAGTCCGAGCTGCACACATTGCTCTATGCAGCCCTGCTGATGGCCGATGAACTGGACGAAGCGCGCAAAGGTACTCAAGCTGCACCAAGCGCCTCTAAAGGTGCCGCAAATGTCGCAGAACCGCTGGAAATGATGGCAAATCGGCTGGAAAGCCTCGCATCGCGTCTTGAGGGTGCGGGCGCAAGCTCCTAAATAGCGCCGCGGCGGGACTGCCCGGCACGAGCCGTTTAGAATATCCCTGAGGCTATAAGCAATCCAAGGGAGCTGTCCCTACCGGGGTCACGGGTTCGTCCTGGCGGCCCTGGATATACGGCGCCCACCTGACGTTGAGGCGTCAGAGGATTTCCCGGTAACGACCCATGGTGGTTCCGCCACATTGTTTGTCCCGTACACCCGCATCCGCGGGTGTGTCCTCCCGGCTATTCCCTTCGCTTCGCTACGGGGCCGGTCCGGGCGGGCGGTCGCCCTTGCGGTCGCTTGCGCGCCCGTTTCCGACTGCCACCATCGCGGTCTTCCTCTTCGATTGCCTGCCACCGTTCGTGTCGAGCGAAGGCGCAAGGTGTCTCGACTTCGCCTGGCATGGACGGCAAAGGGATCTCCATGACCGATATAGCCCAACAAAAGGCCGTATTACGCAAACGATTGCGCAAGGCCCGACGCGAGCACGCCGCTGCGCTGCCGAAAGAGGTGAGCGCGCTGGTGTTCAATCGTCCGCCCGCCCCATTGCTCGATCTGGTACCTGAAGGAGCGACAATCGGCCTCTATCGCGCCGATCCCGGCGAAGCGCCGGCCTTCTCCTACACCAGATTCTTCCATGAACGCGGGCATCCCGTCGCCCTGCCCCGTATTACTACACTGAAAGAGCCGATGGTCTTTCATGCGCATACGGACCCCTATGAGGAGAGCGATCTGGTAGGTGGGCCGTTGGGGTTGCGCCAGCCATCGGGCGACCTGCCCGAAGTGGTGCCCGACGTGCTGTTCATGCCGCTGGTGGGATTTACCGTCGGCGGCGACCGATTGGGCCAAGGTGGCGGCTTCTATGACCGCTGGCTGGAAGCCCATCCGGACACGATCGCTATCGGCATGGCCTGGGACATCCAGGAAGTGGACGATTTGCCGGTGGAGGATCACGACATGCCGCTCACCGCCATTGTCACCCCCACGCGCATATTGGGGCCGTTCTGATGCGCACCGAACCCACCTGGCGGATCCCCGTGGGAATATTGGGCCTGTGCCTCGGATTGCTGGTCTATGGTCTGGTGATCGCCCGCTATGCGCCCGACATTATCGGAAGCTGGCCCACGCTGGTGCAGACCGCGATCTACATCGTGCTCGGGCTGATTTGGCTATTACCGCTCAAGCGGTTTCTCATCTGGATGGAAACCGGGCGTTGGGGCTGAAATCGAATTTTCGAAATGTCCCAAGTGGCGCGAGTGACGAGACTTGAACTCGCGACCTCCGGCGTGACAGGCCGGCGCTCTAACCAACTGAGCTACACCCGCATAAACTTGGGTTCGCACCGCTTGGGAGCCGCGCCTCTAGGGCAGGTGCAAAAGCCTGTCAACTAGCCTCGAACAAGGTTTTTCAAACAAGGTGATTTAGGCTGATATTCAGACCGCAACAGGAGCCCTGATCACGCTTTGCGGGGTGTAATCTCGTACTTCAAAATCCTCGAATCGGTAGGAGAAGATGTCTTCCGGTTTGCGCGTAATCGCCAAGCGCGCTTGCCCTTCAGGTGTCCTGGAGAGTTGCTCCTCAACCAGATGCTCGTGGTTGAGGTAGAGATGTGTATCGCCACCCGACCAAACCAGCTCTCCCGGCAAATATCCCGCCTGTTGCGCCATCATCCGCGCCAGCAAGGAGGCACCGAACAGGTTGAACGGAAGGCCCAGCGCAACATCGCAGCTGCGCTGGTAGAGCAGGCAATTGAGGCGCGCGGTATCGCCCTCGCCCGCGACATGGAACTGATAGGTCTTGTGGCAAGGCGGCAGCGCCATGCCGTCCAACTCCGCTACATTCCAGCCCTCGATAATATGGCGACGGCTACCGGGATTGGCCTTCAGGCTATCGACCACCTGCGCAACCTGGTTGATGCCCGGCCCCGACACGTAACTACCATCCGCTTGCCGCTCATAAGTCGCCCAATTGACCCATTGCTTGCCATAGACCGGACCAAGGTCGCCCCATTCCTCTGCAAACGCCTCGTCGGCAACGATCCTAGCCTCGAAATCCTCCTGGGAAATATCCTCACCAGTCTCCTGGCGATATTTAGCCAGCGGCCAATCGCTCCAGATCGTCACCTTCTCCTGCAGCAATGGCCGGATATTGGTGTTGCCGGTGAGGAACCACAGCATCTCCTTGGCCGCGGCCTTCCAGAACACCCGCTTGGTGGTCAGTAGAGGGATCCGATCGTCCGACAGGTCGAAACGCAACTGCGCACCGAAGATTGAGCGCGTGCCCACACCCGTGCGATCCATTCGCTGGTCGCCATGCGTCCAGATTTGACGCATCAGGTCGAGATATTGCCATTCGGGATGATCGGGATTGCTGCGTGCCTCGCTTGTCATGACTTTGGGCTATCACCTCAAGCAGGCGGGCGGCAACTGCCTCACACCTCGATTCCGCCCGATAAGGGGCGCTTATTCACCGCTTTCCGGTGCTCACGCGGAGCAATTCCAAAACGGGCCCATCTCTATGCTTGCAAGCCTACCAAGTCGCAGCTATTGGGCCGCCTCTGCCTCGCCTTGCGGCTTCCGCAAGGACGATCGGTCGGGGAGTAGCTCAGCCTGGTAGAGCACTGTCTTCGGGAGGCAGGGGCCGGAGGTTCGAATCCTCTCTCCCCGACCAGTTTTCAGCCAAATCGCGATCGACCGGGCCGGAATCCGGAAACTGGCGGCCAAAATCGTAACAATTCCGTCGCAAAAGGCGTTTGCCTCCTTGCTATTGGAGGCCGCGATTGCCATTGGGGGCAGCGCCGGACCACCATGTGAGTTGCAGCACCCGTCGCATGACAAATCTTACCCATCCCTTCCTCGATCTCGATGGAGACAAGCTGCGTGAAGAGTGCGGCATTTTTGGCGTTATCGGGGGCGCGGATGCGTCCGCCACCTGCGCGCTGGGGCTCCACGCCTTGCAGCATCGTGGACAGGAAGCCGTTGGCATCACCAGTTTCGACGGTGCGGAATTCTTTACCCGCCGCGGATTGGGCCACGTGGCCGACAACTTTTCGACCGAAGACGCGCTGGCCGAGCTTCCGGGAAGCATGGCGGCGGGCCATGTGCGCTATTCCACCACGGGTGGAGCGGGCATGCGCAACGTGCAACCGCTCTATGCCGATCTCGCCAGTGGCGGCTTTGCCGTTGCGCATAACGGCAACATCTCAAACGCTCGCAAATTACGGCAGGAACTCGTTGAAAAAGGGGCGATCTTCCAATCCACTTCGGATACGGAAGTCATCATCCACCTGGTTGCAACGAGCCGCTATCCCACCACATTGGACAGGCTGGTCGACGCGTTGCGGCTGGTTGAAGGCGCCTATGCGCTGATCGTGATGACGCCCAACGGCATGATTGCCTGTCGCGATCCTTTGGGTATTCGCCCGCTGGTGATGGGCAAGCTGGGCGATGCCACCATTTTTGCCAGCGAAACGGTGGCGTTGGATGTGGTCGGGGCGGATTTTGTCCGGCAAGTCAATCCTGGCGAGTTCATCGAGGTGGATTTCGAGGGCAAGGCGCGTTGCCACCGTCCCTTCGGCGAATATCCTGCGCGTCCGTGCATCTTCGAGCACGTGTATTTCAGCCGCCCCGATTCGATCTTCAACGAGCGTTCGGTCTACGAATCGCGCAAGAATATCGGCATGGAGTTGGCCAAGGAAAACCCGTGCAATGCGGATCTGGTGGTTCCCGTACCGGACAGCGGCGTTCCGGCGGCGATCGGTTACTCGCAGCAATCAGGCATTCCCTTCGAGCTGGGCATCATTCGCAGCCACTATGTCGGCCGAACATTTATCCAGCCATCTGATGGCGCGCGCCATGCAGGCGTGAAGCGCAAGCACAATGCCAACCGCCTGCTGGTCGAAGGCAAACGGATCGTCCTGATCGACGATTCCATCGTGCGCGGCACTACCAGCCTCAAGATCGTGCAGATGATGCGCGATGCCGGCGCCAGCGAAGTACATTTCCGCGTCGCCAGTCCTCCCACTGGCCATGGTTGCTATTATGGCGTCGATACGCCCGAACGCTCCAAGCTGCTCGCGGGTCGGATGGACCAGGCCGCCATGCGTGAATTTATCCAGGCGGATAGTCTTGCATTCGTGTCGATAGATGGCCTCTATCGCGCAGTCGGCCTTGAAGACCGCAACGATGCCTGCCCGCAATATTGCGATGCCTGTTTCACCGGCGAATATCCTACGTCTCTGACCGATCTTGCCGACAAGCGCGAACAGGAAGCACAACTGGACCTCCCGGTAGGAAAAGTCGCCTGATGTCGGACAAGCCGCTGGAAGGCCAGATCGCCGTTGTCACCGGCGCAAGCAGGGGAATTGGGGCCGCCACGGCGAAGGCACTCGCCACCACTGGGGCCCATGTCATCATTACAGGCCGCAATGTGAAAGACCTTGAAGCGGTGGAGGATGCTATCCACGACGCCGTTGGCACTTCAACGATTGCTCCACTGGACCTGACCGAAAGCGACTCTATCGGGCGCCTCGCCCATGCGGTAGCGGAACGGTGGGACCGGCTCGATATATTGGTGATTTCGGCGGCCATGCTGCCGACTCTGACGCCCGTCACACAGATCGAGCAAAACCAGTTCAGCAAGGCAATCACACTCAACGTGCTGGCAACGCAGGCGCTGCTGGCGGCTTTTGACCCGCTACTCAAGCGCAGCCCGCAGGGGCGCATCATCGGCCTCACCAGCTCTGTCGGTGCCGAACCGCGCGCCTTCTGGGGCGCCTATGGCGCAACCAAGGCAGCTTTCGACAATCTCCTGTTGGCGCATGGCCAGGAGATCGGGCGTATTTCGGAAACCCGCGTGGCCGTGATCGATCCCGGAGCCACACGTACAGCGATGCGCGCACGCGCTTATCCAGGGGAAGACCCGCAAACGGTCAAGCCTCCGGAGGCGGTGGCCGAGCGGATCACTGCACTACTGGTAGATGGCTTTGAGAACCTGCATCGCGAAAGAGTGGAAATATCCGCTTAACCAAATTCAACAAGCCTTCCGTAAGCAGCATCCGACATTCTGTGAAAAGCATGGCTATGATGGTCATGTAAGTTACAGAAAAATAATCGAAAGAGTTTGGGCGATGACTCTACAGAATGTCGAAGGTCGTTACGAAGTTGCAGCTCAGGAAGACCGGAGCGCTCCGCGCACCAAGATCCTGATCCCGGCAACGCTGCGCGCATCAGGGATGCGTTCTTTCCAGACGGTGGTGAACGATCTGTCCTTGTCGGGCTTTTCGGCTACTGCTGTTACACGGATGCATCCCGGCTCAATCTGCTGGCTGAGCCTGCCCGGTCTTGAATCGCTGCAGGCAGAAGTGGTCTGGTGGGAAAATTCGCAGTGCGGCTGCGCCTTTTCCAACCTGCTGAGCCCGATCGTGCATGACAACATCCTCGCCCGCTATCGCGGCGATGGAAGCTATAACGGCTGATAATTGAGGGGCTAGGAGCCCTTCACCAAAGTGACCTGGCTCACGGTGATCCCGCCGCCGCGGAATCCCCCTTCGCAATATTGCAGGTAAAATCGCCATAATTCGCAGAAGCGCTTGTCGAACCCTTTCGGCAGGCTTTTTTCGCGTTCAGCGGTATCGAAACTCTCGCGCCAGGATTTGAGCGTTTCGGCGTAGTCGAGGCCGAAATGCTCTTCGTCGGTCCATTGCAGTCCGCGTTCTTCCGCCAGGCGCCGGAATTCGCTGCTGCGGATCAGAAGGCCGCCGGGGAATATATAGGCCTGGATGAAATCGGCATTTCGGGCATAGCCTTCAAACAGTTCATCCTGCATGGCAATGAACTGGATCGCCGCCCGGCCTCCCGGCTTCAGGTTCCGCGCGATGCAATCCATGAATGTGGGCCAGTATTCGCGCCCCAACGCCTCAACCATCTCCACGCTGACGATCGCATCGTACTGGCCGGAAGTGTCGCGATAATCCTGCTTGCGGAAATCGATACCCAAATGTCGCGCGCGAGCCCATTCCAGCTGCTCGTCAGACAGGCTGATGGCGGTGACATCAGCTCCTCGCGATGCGAAATGCGATGCGAGCGCGCCCCAGCCACACCCGATTTCCAGCAGGCTTTGCGGATTACCGAGTCGTTCGGACAGGCGTTCCCATTTGCGCTTCTGCGCTGCCTCCAGCCCGTCACGTGAAACATCATAGGCGCTCGAATAGCTCATGGTGGGATCGAGCCATGCGCCGTAGAAATCATTGCCAAGGTCGTAATGGGCGTGAATGTTCCGCTCAGCCTGAGTCTTCGTATTGCGATTGAGCGCGTGGAAATGGCGCGCCAGCCAGCGCCAAGGGCCCTTGGCGCGACCCGTTTCGCCCAAGGCAACGCCATTGGCCATGAAGATGGCAAACAGCGGAACCGGATCAGGACTGTCCCATTCCCCAGCCTCGAAACCCTGATAGGCACCAACCGAACCCGCGATGGCGAGGCGCATCAACGCCCGCCAGTCCTTCACATGGACTTGCGCTTCGAAACCGGGATTGCGACCGCCCAGCTTTCGACTGCTGCCATCGGGCAAAGTCAGCTGGATGGAACCCTTTTCCAATCCGCGATCAACATTGTTCAACAATCTCGCAAAGGCAGGAGCAAGCAGGCGAGAGACCAGGCCGGGCTTCACCCCGAACCGCTGCCCCGCATCGAGCAGCACCGAACCCCTCTGCGCCTTCCCCGACATGGTGGTTAATATGACGTGTCTATCGGCATGTCACAAGGGGTGGGGAACGGAGTTAAAACTCTTGTGGTTCACACACTTCGGCGGGCAATTCGATGGTGAACGCGCCCTCCCCGCGTCCGGAGAAACGGGCATCTTGCAGGAGGTAGCGCCCATCCTGCGTGACATGGATGAAGGGCGCGCGCGACCAGAAGAGGAAGGGTGCGGCCTCAGGTACGGCGGCGATAATATCGGGCTTGTCGGTTTCGAGCAGGTCGAAATCGCCGAGTGGGACATTGTCGACGAGATAGCGACCATCCGATCCGGTGATGACCTGTCGTTCCCAGAACGCGATTGGTAGAGGATTGGCGATCGTCACCCGATGCCGTGGCCCGCTCGCGAGAGAAACCTCGGAAATCACCGCATTCACGCCGATATAGGCCAGCATCACCACCAGTGCCGTGCGCGCAGGCTTCATCCATTCTCCGCCGCGCTTTTCCCTTCGCAGCGAGATCCACACCGATCCGATTAGCAGCGCCCACAGCCAGACGTCGATGATGAACAGCACATCACCATAGAACCACTGGCTCGAGAATGGTTCGAGCAGGCGGATGCCGTAGACGTTCATCCAGTCGAGCGCCGGATGCGACAGGCAACCGATCAGGCTGAGCAGGTAAAGCCATGTGAAATTGATCGGCAGGCGCTTTTCGGGCCGCTTGCCGCGTTTCGCCTGCCAGCGATCCCAGCCCCATAGCAATCCGGCAAGGACCAGCGGCAGGATCACCCACGCAATCGGCCCATGCGTAATACCGCGCCGAAAACCGAGGTGCCCCTGCCCATCCAGCCAGAAGAAGCACGCAGCATCAATATCGGGCAAGTTCGCGCCGAGGATCAGCGCGGGCATGGCCAGCCCGGTCTTCTTCTTGAGGCCGCACTGGCCCAGCAATGCGCCAACAAGGCTGTGGGTGAGATTATCCATTGCTCACCCCATCCATTCCTTACAGGTGCGGTCCGCCTTCGGAATCGACCACCCAGGTCTGGCCCTTGCCGAGCAGCTTGGCGAGGCTGGTATCCTTGCCTTTGGTCGCCGCTGCGCGTTCTGCCGCCACACCCTCATCAAAGGTGGGGTGCGGATCATTGTAGAGCACGCCCAGCGCCATGGGGAATTCGCCAAAGCGCAGCTCCACCAGCATATGCGCCAGCGCGCGGTTCTTCACGTCGTGCACGGCAACCTTGGCCGCTTCCCAATCGCCATCGACGACATCGACGACCTTCAGGCAGCAATTTTCGCGGTCGAGCGAGAGGCCCTTGGTCCCGCCTGCGTAGAGCAGAGGTTCGCCATCCTCGACCCACAGCTGCTGGTCCTCCGCGCCCTTGGGCGCGGCGAAATCGTGGAACACGTCCTTGTTGTAGACGATGCAGTTCTGGAAGATCTCGATAAAGGCCGCACCCTTGTGCTCATGCGCAGCGATCAGCACTTCGGGCAGTTTCTTCGACACGTCGAACCCGCGCGCCACAAAGCGCGCACCACTTCCCAGCGCAAAGGCGCAAGGCCGTGCGGGATGATCGACCGATCCGATCGGGGTGGACGGGCTCTTCGTGCCTTCGCGGCTGGTGGGCGAATATTGTCCTTTGGTCAGGCCGTAAATCTCGTTGTTGAACA
>CAJXLD010000052.1 GCA_913055595.1 uncultured Altererythrobacter sp. | reverse complement strand
TGCCGGTGATGATGAAGCTGATGAAGAAGGCGGGGACGAGATAGGCGAAGATCAGCACGCAATATTGCGCCACCTGCGTATAGGTGATGCCCTTCATCCCGCCCATCACGGCATAGACGAAGACGATCCCCATGCCGATGATCACGCCCAACGTCACCGAGACATCGAGGAAGCGGGAAAACACGATCCCCACGCCGCGCATCTGCCCGGCGATATAGGTGAAGCTGATGAAGATCAGGCACACCACCGCCACCACACGCGCAGCCTTGCTGTAATAACGCGAGCCGATGAAGTCGGGCACGGTGAACTCGCCGAACTTCCTGAGGTAGGGCGCCAGCAGCAGCGCCAGCATCACATAGCCGCCGGTCCAGCCCATCAGGTAGACGCTGCCGTCATAGCCCGAAAAGGCGATGATGCCTGCCATGGAGATGAAGCTTGCCGCGCTCATCCAGTCCGCCGCGGTCGCCATGCCGTTGACCACGGGGTTCACCCCGCCGCCGGCGACGTAGAAATCACTCGTCGATGCCGCGCGCGCCCACACGGCAATGCCGATATAGAGCGCGAAGCTGGCAAGCACGAAGATATAGATAAGGGTCTGGGTTTCCATCGCGACGCCCCTCAGTCTTCGAGATCGTGCTTGCGCTCCAGCCGTTTCATGGCGTGAGCGTAATAGAAGATCAGCACGATGAAGACGTAGATCGAGCCCTGCTGCGCAAACCAGAAGCCGAGCGGATATCCACCCAGCATGAACTGGTCGAGCCAGTCGCGAAACAGGATCCCCGCACCAAAGCTGACTGCGAACCAGATCGTCATCAATATGCCCAGCAGGCGCAAATTGGCCTTCCAATATGCGCCGGTTTCGGCGGTTTCTTCACCCGTTTCGTTATCCACGATGATCCTCTTTCCTCTGTGTTCTTTGTTATTCCTGAAAGTCCCAACCCGACCATTTGTAAGGCGCGGCGCGGTAGAAGGCGTCGATCCGTGCGATCCCGCCATGCTCCGGTTCTAGCTTGAACAGGAACACGCCATTCAAGCTGAGCGGCGTGATCATGTTGTCGGTCATGCGGCTGGCAAATTGCTCGCTTGTGTCGGTTTCGGCCACCTCGCCGCGCGGCCCGGGATAGATGACCTGCCCCACGCCCGGCGCCTCGAAGGACATGACAGTTCCCGGCTGGTCAAGGCGGACAAAGGCAATTCCAACGCCGTGCGCTTCGTCGGTGACCGCCTGCAGCGCGCCGATGCGGAAATTCTCATAGAACCCGCTTCCCATCTGCGCCTTGCATCCCAGCGCATAGGGGCGGAAATCAGGCTGCTGCGGGTCAAGCACCGGGGCAACGACTACATTCGTGACCTGGCGGCCGTTGTCATAGCGCCGGCATCCTGGCGCGAAGCCGATTTGCATCATCAACTCTTCGGACTGTTCCCCTGTCGCGCGGGCAAAATAGCGGCCGATCACGCTCTCGATATGCAGCGCAGACACCGCGCCCGCCGCCGCCAGCGAAGGATCGGCAGGCCCAATCCGCGACCCGTCCATCGTATTGGTGAGGAAGGGCTGCATCAGCGATACGGTGCCGCTGCGTTCGCCGGTGAATTCCTCGCGGATGGGTAGCGTATCGATGCGGGCAATCTGGCCGTCCCGCGCCACCAGCCGATAGGCCAGCACACCGCGCACGCTCTGCTCCTCGCTTTCGACGAGGCGGATCACCGTATCGCTTGTCGCAAATTCGAACCGATAATCGAGCGTCGCGGCTGGCGGATAGAGCGCCGGGTCGGTCACCCCTTCGAGCGCGGTGACGGTGTTCCACATGCCGTCCCATGGCTCCAACTCGGCACCGTTCTCGACATAGGTGAAGTCTTCGGTCACCGGCAGCATGCGATAATCGCCCGCGATGAGCGCATATTCGAAGCGGTCGGCCAGTTCCTCCGCACTCGGGACATCCTGCGCCGCAGCGGGCGTGGCGAGCAGCGCCGCCAAGGGGATCATCCAGCGCGCGCTCATGGGATCACCGTAATATCTGCGGCATCGTCCCATTGCGGGGGATTGCCATAGGGGGTTTCGATCAGCGTCATCTCGATCCGCTGGATCATGCCGTCCTTCAGCTTGAAGCCTTCCACCACGGTCAGCCCGCGCGGAACGTTGAAATAGGGAGGCAGCACGAAGCTGTCGCCGGTCGACAGCGGCAATTCGCGCACCGTCCCGTCATGATCGAGATAGACCATCGCCATCAGCGCCTGCCGTTCCTCGTCCACCACCAGGAAGCGCCGGTCACGGATCTGCGTCACGAAACCGAGCATGCCCATGGCCCACTGGTTGCGGCAATCCATGGTGCGGAAATCGGTGTTGGTCGAATGGCCATAGGCCTCGCGCGTTTCCAGATTGGTGGTCTTGAGCGCGTGCTCCAGCCGGTCGCAATCCTCGTTGAAGAAGGTGTAGTCACCGCGCCCGTCATTGCGAACCATGGAGGTGAAATAGCGGTTCACCGTGCGGATCATGTCCTCGCGGGAGACGCGCTGCTCTTCGGGCACGACGGTGAACCACACATCCTCGGGCTCGCCCATTTCCTCGTAGCGCGCATGGCCACCGGCATCGCGGATGAACATGGTCTCTATTTCGGCAATCTCGCCCTCGGCCACGCGCAGGCGCAGGTCGAGCATGGCGGGGGCACCATGTTCGAACACGGTCATGATCGCGCCGACATTGCCCGTCTGCGGATCGGCAAAGACGTGGCGATAGGTGCCCAGCGCATCGAGCGTGGCCCAGCTGCCCTCGCCCGGCAAAAGCCTCGCGCCATTTTCCGCCACCAGCACGCCGTCGGCCAGCGGCACGGCCCCCAGGTCCTTCGCCACCATCGCCTGCAGGTAATTGTCGAGCACGCCCTCCAGGCAGGCCCGGTCGCATGTTGCCTCTTGCGCCTGTGCAGGCACCGCGGCCACGCCCAGCGCTGCACAGCATGCGAGAAATTTCCTCAGCATCCCCTTCCCTCCAATGGCGCAGCAATCTAACGGTGAAGTTCGATCCGGCAAGCGGCAAGGTCCGCGAAACACAGGAAAACAGACATGGCCCGCATTCTCGTCCTCTATTACTCCTCCTATGGCCACAATTCGCAGATGGCCGAAGCTGTCGCCGAAGGCATCCAATCGGCGGGCCACGATGCCGATATCCGCCGCATTCCCGAAACCGCGCCGGAAGAGATCGTGAAGAACTTCGGCTTCTCCGCGAATGAGGACCATGCGGTGATCGAGGGCCCCGATGCCGTGGGCGAATATGACGGGCTCGTGCTCGGCTCCCCCACCCGTTTCGGTCGCCTACCCAGCCAGACGGCGAGCTTCCTCGACACATGCGGCGGGCTGTGGGCATCGGGCGCGCTGATCGGCAAGCCCGGCGCGGTCTTCACGTCCAGCAATTCGCAGCATGGCGGGCAGGAGACGACGCTCTTCTCCATGATCACCAACCTGCTGCACTTCGGCATGACGATCATCGGCCTCGACTATGGCTTTGACGGCCAGAACGGCGTGGAAGAGGTCAAGGGCGGCGCCCCCTACGGCGCCACCACCATCGCCGGCCCCGACGGCAGCCGCCAGCCGAGCAAGGACGAGCTCGACGGCGCGCGCTACCTCGGCAAGCGCGTGGCGGAAACTGCGGCGAAACTGGCGGGGTAGGTTCCGCTCAAGAAGAACCCGTCTTGAGGGGAGACGGCTTCTGTGCCACCATCAGCTGATCTTCTTGATATAAAGACGAAAAAGCGATGGAATTTGAATCAATTTCTCCTGAAATACGCGAAGAAGCGATCAGGCTCGCGTCGGAACTCAAAACGGATGTCGCGGAACATCTCTTTTCGGGGCGTCCTAGGGAAGCCGAAGCCGCGATACGCAGACTGATGCAAAAGGCGTATCCCTGCAAACTCTTTGGATTGATCCTCGCAAAATCAACTGACGGCCTTCAATTGCATGGCTGGAATCAAATGTGTCGCATTGCGGCAGTGCCGAGAATGACTGCACTCAAGGCCAATTTCTCGTGGCATTGCTTCACTGGCATGATCGAAGGAGGTGGAGAAACCCTGCATTTTGAGGCTGGAGGCTACTCGGATACGAAGTTCGACTTTGCTGGGACACCACTTCAGGAAGTGCGTGAGCTGGGGCGCGAATATCCCCAACCTTGGGTGTCCGGCCAAGATATGGATGCGAGAGACTTGGCCTTGTCCGGGATGGCATCAATCCTCTCCGTCAGGTACGATTATTCCGATCGTGAAGAGGAAGGTATTGAATGGACGAGAGCCATTCAAGAAAGAGCTTTTTTTGAAAAAGCGATTTGGGATCTGGCCGACTGGTGGTGTTTTGCAGCATTCGCGGCGAAGATGCAGGAAGCGATGTCCGCACAACCTTTGCCCAGAGACATCCCGCTGATTATCGGAAATCACGATTTCGCTCTTGGTGCACCACAGGTGATCCTTATGGGACGAGGGGAATAATTCGAGATACGGTGACAATTCGGAATGCGCTCGCAAGCCACACACAATCGGAATTACGGCGACACTTTACTTTACCCCCTAATTGCCTGTCTCAAGCAATGCGCGCGGGGACACGCAATAGCATGTCCCCGGGTAAGCGGGCACTTGTCGATGGGCGTGTCGCAATCCCTCTTTCCTACACCCCGACCATCACCGCACAAGCGGCGCAACTCCCTTCACGGGGCGGAAGAATTTTCTCTCTTTGGACCGTGTTAAATGTGTAAAGTCCGCGCGCTTGATCGAGCGCAATTGCGCTGCCCACCGAGCGTGCCAAAGCACCGCGAGCGACGCTTTTTCAAGGGCACGGCAACAGCGCAGAACCGTAACAAAATGTAATAATTGCGCGCTTCCGGGGCTTAACTATTGCTCCACCGTGTTGAGGGAGTATGGGACGGGCATCGTACGGGGTGAATGAGCTCTACCGAGGGTGAGGGGTTACGAAATGACGCAAGACGACCGCAATCAGCGGCGCGGGAATGCCGCGCGCGGCTCAGCCAGGCTGGTTGATTCCATCCCTGACAAGGGACGCCGGTCCTTCCTGCAAGGCGCGATGGCTTCGGGCATAGCGGCACCGGTCGCGCTCGCCTCTTTCGGCAGCACGCAGGCGGCAGCGCAGACCGCGGTCAACGCTGGCCCAGCGCCGAGTGCAGCAGCGGCCAAGCGCACCGGCCTGATCGTGCGCGATTTCTCCGATCCCTATCTCGAGCTGATGCGCCTGCTGCGCGAAGGCGCCGAGGTCGAGCATGCGGTGATGCTCGAGTATCTCTATTGCGCCTTCTCCATCAAGGACAGCTACCAGGGCCTGATCGGTTTTGGCGCGCCGATGGCGACCAACGTGTTGGGCGTAGCCGTGCAGGAAATGCAGCACATGGGCGCGGTCAACCGCTTCCTCGTCGCGCTGGGCGGTAGCCCGCATCTGGCGCGGCAAGACTTCCCCTATGAGCCCGACATCTACCCCTTCCCCTTCGCACTCGAACCGCTGAGCCGCAAGTCGGCGGCCAAATATGCCTATCTCGAAGGGCCGGCCGATATCTTCAGACCAGACGCGCAGCGTTCACCCGAGGACGCGCAATTCGGCAATCAGGTGATGGCCGACATCGGCGATCTGCCGCGCCCCAACCACGTTGGCAGCCTCTACCGCAATATCCTCGAACTGTTCGATGAAGCTGCGGCCCGCCCCGGATTCCCGCTCTCCCCGGCACAGGGGGAGGAATGGAAGGCCGGCCTGATGCATGTGATGGAAGAAGGCGAGCACGATCACTTCAATTTCTTTCGCGACCTCCACCAGGGCAAGCATCCGGCCTTCGCCAATGCGGGCGTGGACAATGTGTGGGACCTGCCAACCGATCACGAGGCCTATCCGTCGCACCAGCTGTCGCTGAACCCCACTGCCTTTATCGGTCACCCCAACCAGATCGCTTCGGAGGATGCGCAGGCGATCGCATGGCTCGGCAACCTGCATTACTGGGTGTCGCTGTGCCTGCTCGACTTCTCCTATCGCTTTGGCGACGAGGACGCGATGCAACTCTCTGTCTCGCAGATGATGACCGGGCTGTGGCCGCTGGCAGCCGAACTGCCGAAATATGGCATGGGCATGCCCTTCGATCCGCTCAGCATGGGATATGCACCAGGCACGGGTAAGCAGCAGAACGGCCAGTTCATCCTGGCTTTAGCGAGGGAAGCGCAGGAGTTCTCGCGGACCATCGAGCACCTGTTGCCCGCGCGTTACCAGGACAATGCCGAAGGGGTGATCGAACTGCTGGGGGCGAGAGGTTTGGCCCTCGGGGACACGCAATAGCATGTCCCCGGGTGAGGCAGGTGCCCGGCCCGCGCGCCTTTTCGCACCCTTCGCGGAGAGGAAGGCTTTTTTCTCTTTGGACAGTGTTAAATGTGTAAAATCCGGGTCCGCACCGCGGCTCTTTTCGGGGACACAGAATACCATGTCCCCGAAACAGCCATCGCGAGTAGCCTTCGCCTTCCACCCGCGCTAACCTCCCCAACATGCACGAAACATCCGGCGGACTGACACCATTCGATCTTGCGGCCATGCTGGTGGTGGCGTCGGCCCTGCTGGGCACGATCAACCATCACTGGTTCAAGCTGCCGCATGTGATAGGGCTGACCGTGATGGGTGCGGTAGCGGCATTGGGGCTGCTGGTGGCCAATGCCTTCATTCCCGGTGTGACGCTGGACGATACGGTGGCGCGGCTGCTGAACGAAATGAATTTCACCGACACGCTGCTCGACGGAATGCTGAGCTTCCTGCTGTTTGCGGGCGCGTTGCATGTGAACCTCGACCGACTGCGCGCGGACTGGGTGCCGGTGCTGCTGCTGTCCACCGTGGGCGTAATCATCTCCACCCTCATCGTGGGCCTTGCCATGTGGGGCGTGGGCAGCCTGCTCGCCCTGCCGATATTGCCGATCTGGTATTTCGTCTTCGGCGCGCTGATTGCACCAACCGATCCGGTCTCGGTGCTCGGCGTGCTCAAGGAAGAGAATGTCCCGGAAAGCCTGCAGGCGACCGTGGCGGGCGAAAGCCTGTTCAACGATGGCGTGGGCATCGTGGTGTTTGTGATCCTGCTGGGCGCAGCGCTGACCGGGCAGGATTTTGCGCTCACCGAAGGCGCACGGCTGTTCGTGATGGAAGCAGGCGGCGGCGTGCTGATCGGCCTGGTCGCGGGCTATATGGGCTATCGCGCCATGCGATCGATGGACGAATATGCGCTGGAAGTGACGATCAGCCTGGCGGTTGTCATGGGCGGCTATGCGCTGTGCAGCTGGCTGCATGTTTCGGGGCCGCTGGCCATGGCGGTGGCCGGCCTGCTGATCGGCAATCACGGCGTAACCTATGCCATGAGCGACATGACGCGCGATTATGTGATCAAGTTCTGGGAAGTGGTGGACGAGTTGCTCAACTCGGTCCTCTTCCTGCTCATCGGGCTGGAGATGATCGTGCTGGTGACTGGCTGGAACCATGCCTGGCTGGCACTGGCGGCGATCCCGATCACTTTGGGAGCAAGAGCCGCTGCGGTAACGATCTCCACCCGCGTAGTCCCTGCGGCACGACCGAAAGCGGAAGGTGCTTGGGGAGTATTGTGGTGGGGCGGATTGCGCGGCGGCATATCCATCGCCCTGGTCCTTTCGCTGCCTGCAGGTGAGACCAGAGACCTGCTGATTGCCGCGACCTTCGCCGCGGTATTGTTCAGCGTGCTGGTGCAACGCGCCACGCTGGGCCGCTTCATCGAGCGTAGCGATACAATCCCGCATGGCAACGGCGCGCCGGAGAGCCTGCAATAATGGCGAACATCCCCCAACCGCTCGACGTCGTTTCCCCCGCCCGAATCGCGCAGCTGGTGGAGGAAGTGGGTATGCGCAAGGTCGCGTTACCCTTCTGGCCATTGCTGACACTGGGCGTGCTGGCCGGCGCCTTCATCGCCTTTGGCGCCATGTTCTACACCATGACCGTGACCGGCAGCGAGCTGGGCTTTGGCCCCACTCGCTTGCTGGGCGGTGCGGCCTTCTCGCTCGGCCTGGTGCTGGTGATTATCGGCGGGGCGGAACTGTTTACCGGCAACAGCCTGATCGTGCTCGCGCTGGCCGACGGCAAGGTGACGCTGGCGCAATTGTTGCGCAATTGGGGAATAGTCTATCTTGGCAATCTTATCGGCGGCGTGGCCACCGCGATCTTTGTGCACCTCTCCAGCATACTCACCATGGGTGACGGTGCAGTGGGAGCAACTGCCATCGCCATAACCGAGGGCAAGCTGGCACTCGCGCCGCTGGAAGCTTTCACCCGCGCCATCCTGTGCAATGTGCTGGTCTGCCTGGCCGTATGGATGTGCTTTGCCGCGCATCGCGTGTCGGGCAAGGTGCTGGTGATCCTCTTTCCCATCACCGCATTCGTAGCGCTAGGCTTCGAGCACTCGGTGGCGAATATGTACTTGCTGCCCGTGGGCATGCTGCATGCGGGCGAATTCGCCTTCGTTCCGGCATTGCAGAACCTTGCCATTGTGACGGCGGGCAATGTTGTCGGCGGCGGCGTGCTGGTCGCGCTGGTGTACTGGCTGATCTACCTGCGCGGCAAGCCGCAAGGCTGACTTACTGCGGCTCCGCCATGATCGCGTTTTCCAGCGCATCGTAGCCGTCGTCGGCGGGCGCAACCTCGGGAAGGACCTCATCCTCCTCGAGGTCCGAGTAATCGTCGTCATAGCCCATCAGATGATCGATGCTGCAATCTGGCAGGGGTTCGTTACGCAGCTCGGCGATATCCGCTTCGCGCAGGCAGAGATAACTCCTGCGCGTGGCCGTATAGGGATCATGGCTGTCAGAAATTTCATCCAGACGCTGATCGAAATCGATCCGGTATTGCAGCGAGTTCACTGTGTAGGCCGGTATGGCATAATAGGGGGTGTCGAATGGCTTGCCCACCGCGAGCGGCAGCACCAGCTGGTCCAGCCCCGATCCCAGCAGGTCGCGCACGGTTGTCGCACCGACCAGCGGCAGGATGAGGAAGGGGCCCGGCCCTACTCCGTAATAACCCAGCGTATTGGCAAAGCCGTTGCGGCGATATGGGAGGTTGAAGGGCTCTTCCTCTGCAACATCGATCAGCCCGCCAATGCCGATGGTGGTGTTGATCGCGAACCGTCCCAAAGTCTCGATCGCCTTGCCCGGCTTCAACTGCAGCAAGTAATTGATGAAGTTCACCGGCTCCATGAGGTTGCGCAGGAAGTTCCTGAGGCCGTTGCGGACCGGCTTTGGGAGGTCCTCCTCATAAACTTCGGCCATCGGCTCCACCACGGCGGCATCGACCTTTTGCGTCACGCGAAATGTCGTCTCGTTCACGGCGGCCATCGGATCGCCCGGAGGTGCACCGGCCGTCCCCTCCACCACAATGACATCGCTATCTTGTGATGCTTGGTCAGCATTCTCCTCTTCGGTGCCCGCTGCCTCCACAGGAGCCTCCAGAACAGGCGCATCATCCAGCGGCTCTGTGGCAGGTGGAGGGGTGACCGTAGATGCTGTCGCAAGCAGGCCTGCCTGAAATAGGGGAAGATACATCACGGCTTTCCGATACAGTTTGGAACCTTACCATGCCCTTGGAGTGCGTGAGAAACAAACATTAACCATGGCAAATGCCCCCAGAAATCTCTCGTACTGTCCGAAAAACCCGTTTTCAAATCGATGGTTGGTCGGTCTTTCCGCAGAATCTGAGGGCAAATCGCTCCCCGCACTTTCCAATCTATCTTCCTCGTCCGATAATGTGGGCACTTCCGGTCGATGGGATATGAACCATGATGTTCAAGGAAAAAACCCAGCACGGCGCCCTTGTCGGATGGATGACGGAGACCACGGGCGATCGTGTTATTCTGAAGATCCAGAGTGTCGACAAGCCTCCTCCTCATTCGGAAGAGGATGTTGGCACCTTCATCCTGATGATGGACAAGAACCAGGCCGTACAGCTGGGCAATACGCTGTTCGAAATGACCGCCCAGTCATCACCTTGGGAGGTGCGACGAAAGAAGAAACCGCTAATTGACCGGTTGCTGGGCGCCTGAGGATCGAGTCTAGAACTCAACCCCGAGTTCCATACCAATGATCCGCCCCTTGTTGATGGGTGAGAAGGTACCAAAAGCCGGTGCCGGATCGAAGGGCGCATTGTCCCCGTCGGAGAAGGGGCCACCTGCGAAAGGCAAAGCTGCATCCGCGCCAAACTGAACTTCGTCGAGCAGGTTTCGTCCAAACAGCGTCAGCGTTACGCCGCAATCGAGGCAACTGACAGAAATTGAGGCATCCAGACGCTCCGATCCATAGTTGAAGCCCCAATTGTTATCCGAATAGGCATAACGGTCGCGATGCTGAAAAAAGACGTTTGCGGACAGCATCTTGGATCGGGATAGAGCAGTCTCATAGCTGGCCGTCATTCCCCAAGTTACCCGCGGGGCGCGCGGAAGCTCCAGTGCAAGGTCCGCATCGTCAATTACGCCGTCGCCCGACAGATCGAAAAACACGATTTGATAGTCGGCATCGGTCACACCGAGATTGGCCGATAGCGAGAATCCGTCTGCGGGCTGCAGACGGGCATCCAGTTCCAGTCCCCTGATGCGGGCGTCGGCTGTATTGTAGATCGACTGGGCAAGACCTGCGGTAAGACTGGGAACAACCACTTCGCGCTGGAGGTTGTCGACCTCCGACCAGAAGATTGCACCCTGAAGGAATACCAGATCATCAGGCGATTGCCATTTGCTGCCAACTTCGAAAGTGTCCACACGTTCGCGATCGAAGGCGGGAGAGCCAAGCGCGGACGAAACTTCCTCGAAAGCATCAGGCTGGGTAATGCGGAAATTGTATCCGCCCGATCGGAACCCTCGCGACCAGCTGGCATAGATGCGCGTATCCTCGTTGGCGCGCCAAGTTGCCACCAGGCGGGGCGAGAAATTGTCCCAGCTGCGCTTGTCGGCGAAGCCGTTATTTTCGCCAGCCACGCGTTCTCCGGTGAAGGGACAAGTTGCGAGGATTACAGAACATTCAGTTCGCGTTCGCACGTAGGTGACAACTGCATCCTTCTCTTCGCGCGACCAGCGCAAGCCGGCCTTGAGAGAGAAATAGGAGTTCAGGTCGATGTCGAGCTGGCCAAAAAGCCCATAGACATCATGCTTCTGCATACCGCCACCAAACTGCGGCGGGGCACCCAGAAAGCTGAGATCGCGCGCTTCGTCGTAGCCGACCTTCTGGTGAAATAAGTAGCTGCCCGCGACGAAACGAAGCGGGCCATTGCCAATTTCATAGGTCAGTTCGTTGGACCACTGCTCCTGCTTGGTTTCAGTATCCGAAGCGAAGATTGGCGTTGGCGAGGAATCGATATCGTTGCGGGTCAACTGGTCATATTCACGCCAACCAAAGATATTCGTAAGCTTGCCCGAACCCACCGCATATTCGGCGCGCAAGGTGGCAAAGAGGTTTTCGCTGTCATGGAAACCGCGTTCATTGACAGAAATCTCGAACGTGTCGCGGGCAAACAGGCCGTTATTGTGCGTAGGTGCACCATCCCCCGAACTGTCGGTCCATTCCAGCTTGCCGACCAGAATCAGCTTGTCACCCAGTTCAGCCTTGAGCGCGCCACGAAGCACGGTCGTCTCGTCACCGCCATAGGCTGCACCATCGAACAGGTTTGTAAAATAGCCACCATCATCGCTGTGCATCGCGCCGAGCCGTATGGAAACAGTATCGGTCAAGGGGCCTGACAAGACACCGCGCGCCGAGAACATGCCCGTTCCGCGGCCGCCGTCCACAGGTCCCTCGTAAGAAATGCGTGCATAGCCGGTCCAGTAATCGGTCGGGTCGACGGTTCTGACCATGATGGCCCCGCCGGTGGTATTTTGCCCGAAGGAAACGCCCTGGGGGCCACGCAGAATGTCGATTTGGGCAAGGTCCAATGTATCGAACACGGACCCGGCATTCATGCCCATGTACACGCCATCGACAAACAGGCCGACCGCGGGATCGACAGAGGGTATCGAGCTGTTCACGCCGAGACCGCGAATGGCGAAGTTGGCAACGCCCTTGAACGTGCCGACGGTGTCGAGCGACACATTAGGCGCAGCATATGTGAGAGACGACAGGTCGCGAAACTGGCGCCGGTCGAGTTCCTGTGTGGCGATCGCGGTCACCGCACCCGAATATTCGAATACGCT
>CAJXLD010000051.1 GCA_913055595.1 uncultured Altererythrobacter sp. | reverse complement strand
TTGCTATCGAGTCCTTGGCGCGGTCGCTTTTCTCATTGCCGGCATAGATTTCCTTAATCACGTTGCCTGCGTTGACTTCCAGCACTTCCATCGTGCGGGTGATCTCGTCAGTGGCTTTCTGAGCTTCGGTTGCCAATTCCTTCACTTCGCGAGCAACCACGGCGAAGGGCTTGCCCGCATCTCCGGCGCGCATGGCTTCGATGTTGGCATTGAGCGCGAGGATATTGGTGGTTTCCGCGATGTTCTCGATGTCGATGGAGGATCGTTTCACCTGTTCGATAGCAGCAGCGAAATCTGTGACCTGTTGCCCTAGCGATTCCACCAATTTGACCAGGCTGGCAATTTCACCCAGTGATTCGTTGATCATCGCAGTGCTCTGGTTGAGCCTTTCGATGGCCTGACTCGAAAGAACCCGCGCCTCATCACAGGCATCGCCGACCTTGACCTGGTCGGCTTCCATTTCCGCGACACTTCCTTGCAGTGCCTGGTGCTCGGCGCGAAGTCTTTCAGATGTCTGGATAACCTGCTCGAGAATACCCGAGACGTCGGAACAACCGACCGTCACTTCACCGCACGCCTCCGGTATGGAGTCGAGCGCGTGGCTCCCCGTCAGGTCTACCTTCTCCATTTGCATTATTTGCTACCCGAATGGCTCTTATTTTTTCGGGTGTTACCGCTACCGCTGTAAGGTTAACGGACCTTAAAGGATGCAAAGGAATTTGCAGGGCGGTTTTCAGAACTCTCTGGGAATGTTGGCGAATATTTTTTGTACCGCAGGCCGCGCGTTGATCTGTTCTATCCAACGCAGCAAATGCGGCGTGTCATTTGCGTTCACAAGCTCGGAAAATCCGAACTGCATACCATTGGCGATGGAGAAGTTGCAGATGTCTGCCAGAGAATAAACGCCGCCAGCCAACCATTCATTGTCAGCAAGGTGATCGTCCAGTTTTTGCACTGACACGCCGATCTTGCGCATCTCCTCGTCGAGCAAATCCTGGGGAAAGCCTTCGCGTGCACGGCGCCACTTCACCTGTTGTTCGGGGATCGGTACGCGCCCGACCATCTCTTCGAACTCCTCGTCGCTGAGGTTCTCAACCATCTTGGAGACGTGCCGGTGCCAGCCGATGGTGGAGACGCACCAGCAGAAATATTCGTCCACCCATTTGGTCCAGATGCGCATCTGCGCGACATCGAAATGGTCCGCGGGGCGCAGCTTCACTTCGGTGGGATGCGCATCCTCCAGATATTCGCAAATCACCGTACTTTCGGTGACAATGCGACCATCATCGTCCAATGCCGGAACCTGCCCGCGCGGATTGATCGCTTTATACCATTCGGAGTGGTGTTCGAATGTGGTCGGGTCGAGCAGCTTGTGTTCGAATTCCAGCTCCTTCTCATAAAGGGCCATCATTGGCTTGAGCGAGTTGGCACCAGGGCCGAAGCTGTAAAATTTGAGCATGGTTTCTCCCTTTTTCGCCAAACTTGGCGAATCTACTCAGTAGAATAATAGGTCTGTCACTTCTTCGCGCCATTTCGCCTCGTCAATGGTGGCGAGTTTGTCCAAATCGGCGGGCAAGGATGACGGATCATCCACCCATTCGCGTAAAGCCGGACCGCCATTGATCACATCAATGGCGAGGCGGTCGAATTCATATTCGTATGGGAAATCGCGCCAGATCGGATAATCGGGGTGGAGATTGCGGATCGCCTTGAAGGCAAGCGCCTGCAGCCGCCATGGGCGGAAGGTGTTGTGATCGTAGAATGGCCCTTCCGAATGCACCATCAGACCACTGCATAGCTCGCCCTCGTGCTTGTGGAAGGTGGGTGTGAACCAGCATTCGCGCAGCGCGCAGCCTGCCAGCCAATCGGGAGCAAATCGCTCCATCTCCACCAGCACTGCCTTGGCGTCGATATCCGGTGTACCGAAAAGCACTTCGAGCGGGCGTGTCGTGCCCCTGCCCTCGCTTAACGTCGTGCCTTCGAGCATCACCGTGCCGGCATAGGTGCGCGCCATATTGAGATTGGCAGCATTGGGGCTGGGATTGATCCAGATACGATCCATGGGCCAACCGAAGCCGGGCCCTGCTTCGGGCAACCAATAATGCATTGTTATCACGCGGTATTGGACGTCGAGATCGCAATGGCGAATGAACCACAGCCCCATCTCACCCATCGTAAGACCGTGCCGCATCGGCATCGGACCCGCGCCCACAAAGCTCTCCTGACCTGGCAGAAGGAGCGTGCCCTCCACCGGACGACCGGCGGGATTCGGGCGATCGAGCACCCACACTTCCTTGCCATGCTTCGCTGCTTCCTCGAGCAGGTAGAGCAGCGTGGTGACGAAGGTGTAAATGCGGCATCCGAGGTCCTGAAGGTCGAACAGGAAGACGTCGGAGCTGTCCATCATTGCGTCGGTGGGGCGACGAACCTCGCCATAGAGCGAGAAGATCGGGATACCGTAGGTGGCGTCCACCTCGTCCTCGGTCTCGACCATATTGTCCTGCTTGTCGCCTTTCAGCCCGTGCTGCGGGCCAAATGCTGAGGTGACGTTGATCCCCGCCGCAATCAGCGCATCTAGCGAATGGGTGAGATCGGCGGTGACGGACGCCGGATGCGCCACCAGCGCCACGCGCCTCCCCTTGAGCGCGTCCTGCAGGTCCTGCTCTGCAAGCAGACGATCGATCCCGAACTTCATGTTGCTTCGGGTGCAGGAAGTGTCACGACGAAGCAAGCTGGATCGTGGAAATCGAGTCTGTCCGGCAGGCCATGCGCCATTGCCCAGTAGGATTTTGTGCCGCCTTCTTCCTCGATTACGCTGGTCAAAGACAGACAGGCAGGTCCGGCAGAGATGGGAGAGCCAACGCAACATCTACAATCAGCATATTGCGTCCCTTGCGCGGTGTGATGACTGGATCTTGCTCTAGCGGTCGTTCTGCAATTCCCTTACGCCAGTCGGAAAAGTCATAGGCGGCCCAAGCCTCGGAAGGTGAGAAATTGAATTCCGAATAGGTGCCGCCTCGGCCAAGCAGAAACATCTCGAAACAGGTTGTTTCCCACAATCGGTCGGCCCTTTGCGATCCTGCAAAAGGCGGAAGTACGACTTTGCCGGAACCCTCGACACGCCAACGCAGCCGCAACCAATCACCGGAAATGCCAAAACGCGCTTCAACCGAACGGACTGCTTCTGGGGAATATGCGGGGTGTGCAATCAGTTGATGCGTTTGCAAGCGGCAAACTCCGTGCTAGGCGCGCGCCTCTATTTCAGAGGGCATAATGAGCGAATTCCAGTCCGACCTTCTCAACCTGCTCAGCGAGCGAGGGTACATCCACCAGGTAACCGATGCCGGTGCGCTTGATGCACTGGCAACGAAACAGGTGGTGCCGGGCTATATCGGGTTCGACGCCACCGCGCCAAGCCTGCATGTCGGCAGCCTTGTGCAGATCATGATGCTGCGCCGCCTGCAGCAATCGGGCCACAAGCCGATCGTGCTGATGGGTGGCGGCACTACCAAGGTGGGTGATCCTTCAGGCAAGGATGAAAGTCGCCAACTGCTCACCAGCGCAACGATCGATGCGAATATCGCTTCCATCCGTAAGATTTTCGAACGGCTGCTGACATTTGGTGATGGCCCCACAGATGCCGTGATGGTCAATAATGACGATTGGCTGTCCAAGCTCGGCTACATCGATCTTCTACGCGATGTCGGACCGCATTTCACGATCAACCGAATGCTGACATTCGATTCGGTCAAGCTGCGCCTCGATCGCGAACAGCCGCTGACTTTCCTCGAATTCAACTACATGATCCTGCAGGCCTATGACTTCCGCGAGCTGGCCAAGCATTTTGCCTGCCGCCTGCAGATGGGCGGATCGGATCAATGGGGCAATATCGTCAACGGTATAGAACTGACGCGCCGCATGGACGGCCTGGAAGTCTACGGGCTAACCACTCCCCTGCTTACGACTGCTGACGGGTCCAAGATGGGCAAGACAGCGGCCGGCGCCGTGTGGCTCAACGAAGACCAGCTGCCCGCCTATGATTTCTGGCAGTACTGGCGCAACACCGATGATCGCGACGTTGGACGCTTCTTACGTCTCTTCACCGATTTGCCGCTGGATGAAATCGCCCGATTGGAGGCACTAGAAGGCAATGAAATCAACGCGGCAAAGGCCGTTCTTGCCAATGAAGTGACGAAGCTTGTTAGAGGCGAGGATGCGGCCAAAGCGGCAGAGGAGACCGCAGCGCAGACCTTTGCTGGCGGCGGCATGGGTGAAGACCTGCCGGTACTCGAGGTTCCGTCCGAAGGTATCCGCGCCGGGGCAGCCTGCACCGCCCTGGGATTCACTGCCTCCAATGGCGAAGCAAAGCGCAAGATTGCCGAGGGCGCGGTGAAAATCGACGGAGAGACCGTGAGCGATCCCGGTATGCTGATCACCCTGACCGCTGGTGAAGAACGCAAGCTCAGCCTCGGCAAGAAGAAACACGGCGTTTTGCGAGGTCTTTGAGGACCTTTACAATTTATCCAGTATTTACTGTCATACCCAAGCTCCAGTTAGGCTTATGGAGATTTGAGAGCCATGGCAGGCGCACAGCTTTCCGTCACCGATTTGCGGCGCGCAACGCGTCATCCGGTGGATTATCCGGTGATTGCAGAACATCGCCTCCGCGGCGATATGAAGCTGCATATCACTAACATTTCGGCACATGGTTTCATGGCAGACGGCGAGCCCGTGCTCGGTCGCGGTGACCGCCTGATCATCCGGCTTCCGGTTGTTGGCCGGATCGAAGCCTATTGCATCTGGACGACAGAGGATCGTGCCGGCTTCCAGTTCGAACGAATCATCCGTCTTGATGATTTCATGTCGATGATCCGCGAATTGCAGCCCAACCCGGCACTGCGCCGCAAAAGCTAAGCTTTGTTGTTCTGAAGAGGCAGCGCCTTGGCAAAAGCCGGTAGCGCTGCCAAAGCGCCGGGGTGAGCGAACCTAAATCACCCTTCCAAATTGCCAATTTCCGCGCCTTCTGGGTGGCCCGGCTGACGATGACACTGGCGCAATACGCCATGATGCTGATCATCGGCTGGCAAACCTACAATATCGCGCGCGAAAGCGGCATGAGCGTAGGCGGCGCATCCGGACAGCTTGCGCTGATCGGCCTATTACAATTCGCACCGCTCTTCGTTCTCACACCCTTTTCGGGACTTGCTGCTGACAGGCTGAATCGCCGCAATGTCGCGCGCATGACCACGCTGTTGCAGCTGGCTTGCGCAGCTGTTCTCGGCTGGCTGACCTTTACCGAGAGCATCTCTATTCCCGCATTGTTCGGCGTGGCAGTTGCCTTGGGCATTGCCCGCGCCTTTGCCGGCCCGGCGCTGGGAGCGCTGGCCCCCAACCTCGTTCCCGCGAAGATATTGCCCAACGCAATCGCCCTGTCCTCCATCTCCTGGCAGGTGGGCATGATCGTGGGGCCCGCAGTCGGCGGCTATTTCTACGATATCGAACCCCACTTGCCCTACGCAGTGGCGACTGGACTGTTCCTGGTCTCGATCATCGCGCTCGGCTTTATCGGACAGGTGCCGCGTTCCGCCATCAACGGCGCGCAAAATCCACTCGGTCAGATGAAGGAAGGGCTGGCCTATGTGCTGCAAAACAAGATGGTGCTGGGATCGATCACGCTCGATCTCTTTGCCGTCTTTCTTGCAGGAGCTACCGCGCTCTTCCCCGTCTATGCACGCGATATCCTGCAGGTCGGCGCATCGGGCTTGTCGCACCTTGCACAGGCGCCTGCGATCGGCGCAGCGGTAACAGCGCTCTACTTCTCCTTCCGCCCGCTCAAGACCAATGTCGGCCCCAAGATGCTGTGGGCAGTCGCCGTATTCGGTGTGGCGACTATTATCTTCGGGCTGTCCACATCGATGCCGCTAAGCCTCGCCATGCTCTTCATCATCGGCTGCGCAGACATGTTCTCGGTCTATATCCGCCAGTCGCTAATCCAGCTCCATACGCCGGATGACAAGCGCGGTAGGGTCTCCTCTGTCTCGCAAATGACCATCTCCGCCTCTAACGAGTTCGGCGATTTCTTCTCTGGTAGCTTGGCTTTCCTGTTCGGTCCGGTGATTGCTGTGGTTGCGGGAGGGATCGGGGCCGTGATCACCGTTGCCGCTTGGGCGCAGATATTTCCTGTGTTGCGTACAACCAAGACCTTCGATCCGCCAGATCATCTGCTAGAAGGTAAAGAGAAAAGCGAATCCGAGGGAGCCTGACATGAAGTTCGACAACGTCCTCCAGTCGATCGGCAACACGCCGCATATCCGCCTTGCCAAGCTGTTTCCCAACCATGAAGTCTGGGTGAAGAGCGAGCGGAGCAATCCCGGCGGCTCGATCAAGGATCGCATCGCCCTCGCCATGGTCGAGGCTGCAGAAGCTTCCGGCGTCCTCCAGCCCGGCGGCACAATCGTGGAGCCGACCAGCGGCAATACCGGCATCGGCTTGGCGATGGTAGCTGCCGTCAAGGGCTACAAGCTCGTGCTCGTTATGCCCGAAAGCATGAGCCTCGAGCGTCGCCGCCTGATGCTCGCCTATGGCGCCAGCTTCGATCTGACGCCCAAGGAACTGGGTATGAAGGGCGCCCTCGCCCGCGCCGAGGAATTGCTGGCCGAAATCGACGGATCGTGGATGCCGCAACAGTTTGAAAACCCTGCCAATGTCGCCGTGCATGCGCGCACGACTGCGCAGGAAATCATCGCCGACTTCAAGGATACGCCTCCCGCCGTGCTGATCACGGGCGTTGGCACCGGCGGTCATTTGACTGGCTGTGCAGAGGAATTGAAGAAGGTCTGGCCGGACTTGAAGGCCTATGCCGTTGAACCCGAACTTTCCCCGGTGATTTCCGGCGGCCAGCCCGGCCCGCATCCGATCCAGGGCATTGGTGCCGGCTTCATCCCGGAGAACCTGCACACACAGGCCATTGACGGTGCGATCCCTGTTGATGCGGAAGCGGCCAAGGAAATGGCCCGCCGCTGTGCGCAGGAAGAAGGCCTTCTTGTCGGCATCAGCTCGGGCGCAACGCTTGCCGCGATCGACAAGAAGCTGGCAGAGCTTGATCCGGGCACGCGCGTAGTGGGCTTCAATTACGATACCGGCGAGCGCTATCTCTCCGTGCCGGATTTCCTGCCGACTGAGTAGGGCTTCGACATGAGCGATTTCGAATCTGTCGACTATTACGACGGCGAGACGGCGTTAGCTGGCCTTGTTGCTCGTCCCGCAAGCACGCCGCGTGCGGCGGTGCTGGTGTTCCCGACGATCATGAACCCAACACAATCGGTGCTCGACAAGGTGCAGGATCTCGCCGCCAATGGCTATCTCGCCATGGTCGCGGACTTCTACGGCAAGAAACCCGAGAGTTTCGACCAGTCGCGTGAATTTGCCATGGAGATCAGACAGACGCCGGAGCTTTATCGCCAGCGCCTGCGCGCCTCATTGCGCGCAATGGCAACTCTGGAGAATGCCGAAGACCTGCCGCTCGGAGCCATCGGATTCTGCATGGGGGGTCAAGCTGTGTTGGAACTGGCGCGCGAAGGCGCTCCCTTATTCGCAGCCGTCAGCTTCCATGGCTTGCTCAATACAGAACTTCCTGCCGAACCGGGTGCCGTGCGAAGCCGTATCCTCGTATGCCATGGCGACGCCGATCCCATGGTCCCGCGAAAGCAGGTGTTGAAGTTCTGGGAGGAAATGGACCACGCCGGCGCCAATTGGCACTTCCATTCCTTTTCCGGTGTCAAGCACGGCTTCACCAACCCCGCACCCACGGAGAACCCGGCTACCGGCTATGATGCCAGCGCCGACCGACAAAGCTGGGTGGCGATGTACTCACTCTTCGACGAGGTGCTGGGCTAATCTTACCCCCGTTCGCCTCAAGCGAAGTCGAGAGGCGGCATTGTCGGGCAACATGTCTCGACTGCGCTCGACACGAACGGAGCGCGCTCAAACCCGAAGGAACTGCTCGGGCTCGAGCGCCATCATCGCGCCTGCCCCTGCTTTCACACGGTGACGCAACGCGGTGCATTGCGGCAATTGCTGTTCGGCATAGAAACGCGCGGTGGCCAGCTTTGCGTCCATGAAGCTGGCATCGCCCTCCCCCGCATCGAGCTTTTCGCGTGCCACTTTGGAAAGGCGCAGCCACATCCAGCCAACCGCCAGCGTCCCGACCAGTTGCATGAAGGCATAGGCGCCGCCCGCCATGTCCTGCGGGTCACTTGCAGCCTGTTCGACGAGCATCTTTGCGGCCGCTTCACCATGGTGCACCGCCTTAGCCAATGGATCGGCGATAAAGGCAAGATCATCAGCTGCTGCATCGCATTCTTCGGAGATCATGGCGAAGAAGGCCTGCGCCACTGCGCCTCCGTCCTTGGCCGTCTTGCGTCCTGCCAGGTCAAGCGCCTGCATGCCATTGGCGCCTTCGTAAATCATCGCAATGCGCGCATCCCGCACGATCTGTTCCATGCCCCACTCGGTGACATAGCCGTGCCCTCCGAAGACCTGCTGCATATTCACGGCGGTCTCGAATCCGCGATCGCTTCCATAAGCCTTGATCACCGGTGTCAGGAAGGACACCAGCGCATCGGCTTCCTTCCGCACCTCGGCATCTTCGGCTCCATGCGAAACATCGATTTGCACCGAGGTCCACAGCACCAGTGCGCGGAAGCCTTCGGCGAATGCGCGCGCGTCCATCAGAAGGCGACGCACATCGGGATGCACCACCAGCGGATCGGCAGCTTGCGAAGGATCGGGACGATCGCCCATGGCGCGGCCCTGCTTGCGTTCCAGCGCATAGGCGGCGGCCTTCTGATAGGCGTGCTCGGCATGGGCAAGGCCCTGCACACCCACCGCCAAGCGTGCCGCATTCATCATGATAAACATGGCTGCCAGCCCGCCGTTTTCCTCGCCAAGAAGGAAACCGGTCGCCTCATCGAAATTGAGTACGCAGGTGGCGCTGCCATGCAGGCCCATCTTGTGTTCGATTGACCCCACCGAAATGCCGTTTGTCTCACCACTATCGGGGATGATCTTGGGAACCAGGAAAAGCGATATCCCGCGCGAACCGGCCGGCGCATCGGGCAGGCGCGCGAGAACCAGATGGACGATATTCTCTGTCAGGTCGTGATCACCGCCGGAGATAAAGATCTTCTCCCCCGTAATGGAATAGGCGTCATTACCGCGCTTCGTGGCTGTGGTCTTCATCAGGCCCAGATCCGTGCCCGCATGACCTTCGGTCAACGCCATGGTCGCAAGCCATTCGCCTGAAACCATTTGCGGCAAGTATGATTGCTTCAATTCGTCGGTAGCCGATGACAGCACAGTCGCCACAGCACCGGGCATGATACCCGGATACATGGTGAAACCGGCGCAGGAGGAATTGAGATATTCCTCGATCACCGTGAATAGCGAATGCGGCATGCCCTGCCCGCCAAACTCCTCCGGTTGCGGCAAGGTTCCCCAGCCCGATTCAACCCAGGCCTGATAAGCTTCCTTGAAGCCGTCGGGTGTTGTGACCGAACCGTCCGCATGGCGCGTACAGCCCTGTTGGTCCGCCACCGTGTTCAGCGGCGCAATGATATCGCGGCAGAACCGCCCGGCCTCATGCGCAACGGCATTGATGATATCCTCATCAACCATCTCGTAATTGGCCGGCTCGCTGCGTTCATGCAGGCGGAGAACGTCCTTTAGGATGAAAGCGATGTCCTGAGCTGGCGGATTAAAGGAGGTCATGGATGATCTTGTCGATTTTATACATCTGTATGAATTGGGTTTAGACCCTTGCCATCAACCACACGATAAAAGCAACTGCGCTGACCGGTGTGACAGGCAGGGCCTGCAGGCTCCACCTTCAGCACCAAAGCATCCTGATCGCAATCGACCAACATCTCGACGACTGTCAGCGTGTTCCCGCTGCTCTCACCCTTCATCCACAGCTTGCTGCGACTGCGCGACCAGAAATGCGCGATGCCCGTCTCCTGCGTCTTCGCCAGGGCCTCGACATTCATGAAGGCGAACATCAGCACTTCGCCGCTCGCTGCATCCTGCACGATTGCGCTTATCAGGCCATTCGAATCGAATTTTGGCATGAATGTCTGGCCCGTCTCGCGTTGTTCGGTGTCACTCATTTTCGTTTCAGCTTCCCGATTGCTTGCTCGCAGTCCCAAGAGTCCACGTGCTGCATAGCGATTTGTTGCAGGATAACCACAGAGAAGGTTCAAAATCAGATGAAATCCGCCGATCCTGTTTGACCGTGAACCTTTCGATGAGATGAATGCGTCGCGGCTTGACGGGCCGCCTGTCATTTCGGGTCACTCGATAGACGAGGCCAAGGAAGTGGGAGGGACTGACACTGCCAAAGGCAGGCTGTTCATGAGGGTTTGGAACGCGCTTTGACGAGGGGGGATAAGCGCAGTTCCAGCAGTTATCGTCACGCGAACGCCCGGGGCTCCGATGCCTCGGGCGTTTTTCGTTCGCGGTTTTAGACTTCTAGAGAGCTTCATCCAACACTCTGGCAAAGCAGGTAATTCTTGTCCGTTTTACACGCGCCTTGCGAAGCGCCCGAATACAGGCTTCGCTCGTTGCGCAGCTGGTCATCACATCATCGACAAGTAGCACCTGGGCACGGCTGATCTGCTCCGCCCGCGCCGGATTGACCGCAATTGCTCCAGACAGCACGCGGGCGCGTTCTTTGCGTCCAAGTCCGCCCAGTGACGGCGTCTGTTTGGATCGAATCAAGCCGTCGACCAGCAAGGTCTTGCCGCGCGCGCGCGCAATTTCGCGCGCCAGCAATGCAGATTGGTTGAAGCCGCGCTCCCACAGGCGCCGACGATGCAGCGGGACTGGTATGACCAGCCAATCGCCTTCCAGTTCAGGCAAGCGCGCAAGCATCAGCCGAGCAAGAAGCGACGCGAGCGCAATCTTCTTCCCATGTTTGAAAGCCAGCACCAGCTTGCGCGATGTGTCATTGTAAACCGTGGCCGCGCTGATCCCGTCAAGCTTCGGTGGGCTGGCAAGACAGACGGCACAAATCGATCCATCCGCCGCCGTATCTTGACCGAAGGGTCTCTGGCACGATGCGCAGCACGGCTCTCCAGGAATGACCAGCTCTCTCCAGCAGGAAAGACACAGCCCGCCATGCTCGCCAATGGCATCACCGCAAGTGGGACAACGCGGCGGGTAAACCAGGTCCACTAAAGGAGAAAAGGCTTGCTTGAGCAACATCTTGCCTATGCTGACGTGGCAACAGCCTGTAGGCAAGCAGGATGGCTAGTACTCCGCCGACAATCTTCTCAATACGTCGCAAGATTTCCCGCAAGGCACGTGCAGAGCGCATCATCGAACAGTGCGAGACGGCCAGCTTCCTGCTCGACCATATGGTTGAGGATGTGCATGAGCGGCTGGCATTTCTGAATTATCAACCGACACAAGTGCTGCTGGATGGCTTTGGCAGCGCCGGCATTGCCGAAGGGCCATGGAATCATGCGGCCAGCTTCCGATCGCTCGGCTCTCCTGATTTCGACACGCCGGCGGATTGCGAGGCGGCATCCTTCAATCTCGTTGCCAGCCTCAATAGTCTCGACAAGGTGAACGACCTGCCCGGCGCGCTGATCCAGATGCGCGAATTGCTGGCACCTGGCGGGCTTGCCATCGCCAGCTTTATCGGCGGTTCCAGCTTGATGAAGCTGCGGCAGATCATGCTTGCCGCCGATGGTGACAGGCCTGCTGCGCGCATGCATCCGCTGGTCGACCCGCGATCCTGCCCGCAATTGCTCGGCCGTGCTGGTTGGCGCAATCCGGTGGTGGACTCGTGCGCTTTGAAGGTCCGCTATTCCTCGCTCGGCAGGCTGGTCCAGGACCTACGCGAACAGGCGATGGGCAATGTGCTTGCATCACACGCCCCGCCACTCACTCGCGCCGGTTTGGAACGCGCTCAAGCCGCCTTTACCGACCTTGCCGATGAGGACGGCAAGCTTACCGAGACATTCGAGATCGTCACCCTGACGGGCTGGCGTTAATCGGCCAAGGCTGCCTGCGCCGCTGCCAACCTAGCGATGGGCACCCGATAAGGTGAGGCCGAAACGTAATCGAGCCCGACCTGCTCGCAAAATGCGATGCTGGCCGGATCGCCGCCATGCTCGCCGCAAATGCCCAGCTTGATTTCATCGAGCGTCGTACGCCCACGTTCTGCAGC
>CAJXLD010000050.1 GCA_913055595.1 uncultured Altererythrobacter sp. | reverse complement strand
TGTGGTACGACCGCCAGCACTGGTGGTATGGCCGCCAGCATATCATGAACCACTTCATCATGGACCCGATGGAAGAAGGCGCGCGCGTGCGCTGCTTCTTCCAGATCATCCAGTGGAACGCCGATTACCGCACCAATTTCGTCTTCGGCATCGGCACGCGCGATGACAAGCTCATCAAGGAAGACGGGCGGTGGAAATTCTGGCGCCTGCATGTGAACGCCTGGACGGATGTGGACCAGGTGCCGTGGAAGGGCGATCGCACCCTGCCGCAACGCCCGCCCTATAAAGTCCCGCCTGCGGACACGCGGCCGTTCGATGAGCAGACGAAGGATCCGTTCTGATTGGGCGGTTGGGGTTTACACATTTTACACTGTCCAAAAGCAAAAAACTCTACCTCTGGAGCCGGGGTGTTGGAGGCCGTGCGCGGACGGTGGAGTACGGACGATTGTAAAGAGCCGTTTGCGGGTGTGGCGCGGTGGTTGGCGTGTAGGAAAGGCGGATTGCGGAAAGACGGTGGGATTTTGGCGCACCGTCACGGTATCTCAGGTCTCAATTTTACCTTTGTAGTGAGGGTTTGGGCGAAAATCGCCAGTGTAGGTTCCATCGCTTCCAATATACCATCTTCCGATTTGGCCTTCGATCGGCACGTCTGGAAAAGTATCATCAAAGTCTGGATCGATTTCCACGACCCACTGTCCAATCAAATGCGGTGCCAGAATCCGAAACATATGGTCCCTAGGCTTTCTGCGAGCCTTAATCACAGGAACATGATTCTCGTTCTTGATAAAGGACCCCGATATTTGACCAGCATCATCAAATTTGTAAGCTCCGACAATCGACTCTGGCGGAACATATTGATCGTCAGCAAACTCCCAATCAATTTTGTAAACCCACCCGCCCGGGTTGGCGGCTGCCTGCCTCTTCATTTCATCGGTAATTTCCATGCCAATCATCTGCCAAAATTTCGATTACGGTAACAATGCACTCAATCATCTGAAGTTCATATCAAAACTATATACGCCACGTCCCTTTGGTGCCGTAGATTCTATTCAGGAATGAACATCGGTCGACGAGAGTCATCATAAGGCAAGGGTCTTGGGGGAGCTTCACTGCAGGCTGGAACCAACACTCCTGAACTGCAATCCGTGCGATGAAACGAAGCATACACCAATGTGAAGATCATCAAGAAAGCTAGAAATGAAAAGATCAATAATGCCAGCCTTGGCAACGTAGAAATTTGGCCGCTCGATCTCCGAAAGGCGATCACAATCGCCAATAGGGAAGATACTAAGCATAGTATTAAGAATGATACCTCACCGTAAACAAATACACCGCTTAGAACTAATGACGCCAATGAGAAGATTATGAGATTTTGCAATATCCATCGAAATGATGTTTCGTTGATCATGATCCGCTTTTTCTGCGTATGGATTGCGATGAAAGTCCACTAGTTTTTCTGAATCCAATCTCAAGATTGGTTCACTTTGTCCGCGCCAACCACACCCTAACCTTCCGGCCTCTGCCCAATCCGCAACTCCGGCGCGCAGCCCAGCCATTGTGCCAGCGCCTTGAGGTCGGCGGTCACATGCTCGGAGGCGAGCTGTTCGCGGCTCTTGTCGAGCCATAATGTCAGCGTGCCATTGCTGCGCGACAGGCTGCTGGTGAGCATGGAGGCGCGTGAGCCTGCGCCGATGCGGCGGCACAGGCGGAAGGCGAGGCCCCAGCCAGCCGCCTCGCGCAAGTCCTCCTCGCTCGCCAGCTTGAGCAGGGCGGAGGTCGGATCGGGCGAGTTGCAGGCGCCGCGCAGCGCCGCACCGATCAGCGCGCGGCCACGGTGGTCGAGGCCGAGCCAGCGCTTGTCCATCGCCCATTCGAAGGAGTGCTTGAGGCGCATGTTGGGCTCCAGCCGTATCTGCGCCAGCGCCAGCATGATGGCGGCGAGGCGCAAGCCTTCGGTCGTCTGGTTGCTGGGGCGAACCACGCCCGAGGTCCAACCGGCAATCATCGTCGCCGTGCTGAGCGCCGCGCCGCGCGGGGCGGTGAAATGGGTGATCGCGGTCAGCAGCGGGTCCTGCGCGCGCGCAGCATCTTCGAGGCGTTTGAACAGCAGGCCTTCGCGCAATCCCCAAGCGGAGACGATCAGCCCGTCGGGCTTGAGCCTGGACAGCAGCACGCGCAGCATGGCTGCGGCGTCGGGAAGGCTCTCGGCGCGCGTCGAGGTGATCCCGCTGATCGAGGCCAGCTTTTCCGGATTCATGCCCGCGAGCTTCTTGGCGACCTTTGATGCCTCCTCATTGCTCAGCCGGAACGCATGCGGGTCGGTCAGCGGATATTTGGACCGGTGCATGGCGAATAGCGCCAGCGAGCGCCATGTGCCGCCGACAAGATAGAGCGGCCCTTCGACCTTGCGCGCCCATTTTTCCGCGGCCAGCACCTTGCCGACAGTCTTGCGAAAGGCCGCATCGCCGTCTTCCCGCATCGCAGGCAGGCGCAAAGTGCCGAGCGGCAGGCTGACGCCATGGTGATAGGTGCCGTCTCCAATCTCGACGAGCTCCAGGCTGCCACCGCCAAGATCGGCCACCAGCCCCTTCGCACCGGGAAAGGCACCGATCACCCCCATGGCGGAGATATTGGCTTCCTCCACTCCTGAAAGCAGGCGAGGCTCGATCCCGAGCGCGCGCACCTTGTCGAGGAACTTCTTCCCGTTCTTGGCATCGCGCGAAGCGGCGGTGGCAACGCATTGCACGTCGCTGATTTCCAGATCCTTCAAGATGACCGAAAAACGCGCCAGTTCGGACAGGGCGGCATCCATGGCTTCGACCGGAATCTTGCCCGTCGTGACCAGATCGCGCCCCAGCCGTGCGGTGACCTTCTCGTTTAGCCACACATCGGGCGTGCGGCGCGCGCCCGAATAGACGACCAGGCGGACGGTGTTGGAACCAATATCGATGACCGCGCGATCGGGCCTATCGGCAGGGCCAATCGAGTTACGGCCCGAGACCGTCCGCGTCACGCGCCGCCCTTGCGCAAGGCAAGGCGCGGTACCCGGGAGTCCTTCAATGCGCCGCCCCGTCCAGATAGAGAGGGATTGGTCATGAAGTACTCGTGGCAGTTGAAAGGCTCGCCGTCATCATCGAGGCGGTGATATTCACCGTTTTCTCCATCGAGCAGCCAGCTCTGCTCTGTATCGAGCAAATTGGCGAGCAGCACCTGTTCGAGCACCTGATCGTGCACCGTGGCGTTCTCGATCGGGACCATCACCTCCACCCGGCGGTTGAGATTGCGGCTCATGGCATCGGCGCTGGTGATATAGACTTTCGCCCGGTCGCTGGGCAGCGGTTCGCCATTGGCAAAGGCCCAGATGCGGCCGTGTTCGAGGAAGCGCCCGACGATGGATTTGACCGTGATGTTCTCCGACAGGCCGGGAACGCCGGGGCGCAGGCAGCAGATGCCGCGCACGATCATGATGATGCGCACGCCCGCCTGGCTCGCCTCGTAGAGACGGTCGATCACGTCCTTTTCGGTGATGGCGTTGAGCTTGGCCCAGATCGCCGCAGGCTTGCCCGCCTGCGCATTGGCGATTTCCTGGTCGATATGGTGGTAGATGCGCTCGCGTAGCGAGATGGGCGAAATGGCGATCCGCTCGGTCTGCTGCGGTTCGACATAGCCAGTGATGAAGTTGAACAATTTCACCGCGTCGCGACCGTATGCCGGATCGGCGGTGAAATAGGACAGGTCGGTATAGATGCGCGCTGTCAGCGGGTGGTAATTGCCTGTGCCGAAGTGGCAGTAGGTGCGATAACCGCCCTCTTCCTCGCGCACGACCATCGACATCTTGGCATGCGTCTTCCAGTCGATGAAGCCATAGATCACCTGCACGCCCGCGCGTTCCAGCTCGCCCGCCCATTTGAGGTTCTGCTCCTCGTCGAAACGGGCCTTCAGTTCCACAACAGCGGTCACGGCCTTGCCCGCCTCTGCAGCGGCTACCAATGCGCTGACCACGGGCGACTGGTTGCCCGCGCGATAGAGTGTCTGCTTGATCGAGATGACCGCCGGGTCGGCTGCTGCCTGGCGCAGAAAATCGACCACCACCTCGAAGCTTTCATAGGGGTGGTGGACCACGAAGTCCTTCTCGCGCACCGCGGCAAAGCAATCGCCGTCATGCTCGGCCACGCGTTCGGGATAGCGCGGGGAATAGGGTGTGAATTTGAGGTCGGGGCGATCTTCGTCGAGCACAGAAGCGAGCCCGCTGATGCCGATCATGCCTAGCGTCTTGTTCACCAGCGCCTGTTGCAGGCCCAGCTTGTCGCGCAGCAGTTCCTCGGCAGCGGGATCGAAGCTTTCGTCGAGTTCGAGCATGATCACCTGGCCGCGGCGGCGGCGCTGGATGGCGCTGCGGAAATAGCGGACGAGGTCTTCTGCCTCTTCTTCCACTTCGATATCGCTGTCGCGCAATACGCGGAAGACGCCGTCTCCCTCGATTCGGAAGCCGGGGAAGAGCATGTGGGCATAGCGGCAGATCAGCCGGTCGATCGCGACATAGATCCCTTCATCGCCCGGCACGCGGATAAAGCGCGGCAAGGCATTGGGGATCAGCACCATTTCCACCAGGCGGCTGCCGTCATCCTCGCGCACGAGGTTGAACAGCGCGCCGATCCCGCCATTGGCGACGAAGGGGAAGGGGTGCGCCGGGTCGATCGCCTGCGGGGTGATCACCGGCATGATATGATCGAGGAAATATTGCCGCAGCCATTCTTCGGCTTCGCCTTCGATCCCGTCCTTGCTGGTGATCCTTATGCCCTGTTCGGCCAGCAGCGGACGCAGTTCTGCCAGCGCATCCTGCTGCATCTGTTCGAGCTGGCGGATCTTGTCCGTGATCGCCGCCAATTGCTGGCTGGGCGTCCTGCCGTCGATCGACACGCGCCCCACGCCCGAACGGACCTGGCCAACCAGGCCGGCGACGCGGATCATGATGAATTCGTCGAGATTGCTGCCTGAAATGGAGAGGAAATTGAGACGTTCGAGGAGCGGATAGGCAGTGTTGCGCGCTTCGGCCAAGACGCGCTCGTTAAAGGCCAGCCAGCTCAGCTCGCGGTTGAAATAGCGATCTTCCGGGCTGGTGCGCTCGGGCGCATCGATCTGGGTGACGGTGCTCATCGCTTGCTTCAACCTTGAGGGATTTCAGTCATCTCTATCCCCTGAATGTGGGGTCTTCACTGATCGCGCGCAAGTTTGCACCTGCACGTGTCACAAATGTCAGAGCAGGTCCTGCGATCGGGCAATGGCGCTGATGCCGCGTTTGCCCGCGCTACGATCGAGCTGGACGATGACATCGATCACGCTGGCGGCATAGGCGATTGTGTCGCTGCGGGTCAGGCCGATGCCGGTCTGCATCACCATCAGGCTCAGCTGTTCGAGCGCGCCGCGCAAGCTATTGGCATGGATGGTGGAGAAGCTGCCCGGATGGCCGGTGTTGATCGCGCGCAGGAAAGATACGCTTTCCGCCCCGCGCAATTCGCCCAGCACGATGCGGTCGGGCCGCAGGCGCAGCGCACTCTGCAGCAATTCGTTGGCGGTCACCTTGGCCTCGCCCAACTCGCCTTTAACCGCGACCAGCCCTACGCCATTGGCGCCTGGGATCTTCAGTTCGGGCGTATCTTCCACCGTCACTACGCGCTCATCGCGCGGGATCTCGCCCAGCATGGCGTTGAGGAAGGTGGTCTTGCCCGTGCTCGTGCCGCCCGAAATGAGCACCGTCTTGCGCGCCTTGATCGCCGCGCGCAAGAAATCGATCGGCTGCGCGACAGGATCGGGCATTTCGCCTTCGTTTTGCTGCACAAGCGGGCCGGCATCGTAGGCGTCGAGCGGAAGGTCCAGCCTGCGGTGGCGACGGATCGCCATGGCCCAGTGCTTGCGCGTGGCGGGCGGCCCGCAGAATTGTATGCGCGCGCCATCGGGCAGGGTGGCGCCCAGCAGCGGATGCTCGCGGTTGATGCCCTGGTGGCTCACCCGGGCGACCTGTTCGGCCAGGCGCTGCACAAGCTTGTCGTCGACCTCGGGTGCTTCGATCCGCTGCATGCCGGGAGAACTTGCATCTTCTACCCAGATCTCTCCAGGGCGGTTGACCAGCACTTCGGTCACCGTGTCACGGTCCAGCCATTGGCGGAAAGGTGCGAGATAGGCATCGAGATAGACAGAGCCGCTGGCGGGCGCCTGCATCCCGTCAGCGTCTGGCTCTTCGCCCAATCGATGGATTTCTGCTGCCATGTCCTGCCTGCCCTAGAGTTGCGGTGCCTGGCTGAAATCGAGGTGACGCGAGGTGAAAACGCGGATCGGCTCACCCTGGCGCACGCGCACCGTGGGCGGGCGCTGGCCGTCCTGCTGCAAGGCGGTGGAGGCAGCATCCTGCCCGCCGCCGAGGATCACCGAAGTGCCGCCACTGGCAATTGCTGTCAGCCCGCCAATCACCGAGAGCAGCATGGCCGAACCGAAGCGCTGGAAGAAGTGGCTGTCCACTTCGCCCTCAAGGCCGGTCATGCCGTCGAATGTGGTGGCCGGGCTGGCGATCTGCACGGAAACGCCGTCGGGACGGATCAGCGTGGTCCAGATGACATAGGCGCGCCTCTGGCCAGATTGCAGGCCGGACTGGTACTGGCCGACGAGGCGGCTGGAGCGCGGTACGAGGATGCGGCTGCCATCATAGCTGCGTACGTCCTGGCTCACTACGGCGCGGACATAGCCGGGAACGTCAGTGTTGATCGCGGTTTCAAGCACTGCCGGGATCATCGTGCCCTGAGTCACCGTGGTGGCGGGATCGAAAGTCTGCGCGGCCAGCGCTGGGCCGCCGCCCACGCCGCCTATGCGTGCGGCAAAGTCTCCGGCGGAGCCAGAGCCGGGCACAACGGGGCCTTCGCCCGGCACGGCCCCTGCCTCGCCCGCAGCAATATTGGCGGCGGTGCTCGGCAAGATGCCGGCATCGAAGACCAGCGTGGGTGAGGAATAGGCGTTGATGCCCGTTTGGAGTCCTTCCTGCGGCGGTTGGGCCAGTACGGGTTCGGGCTGCGGAACGGGCGCGGGTTCTTCGACCGTCGCGGGAACGGCAGCGGCGGTCTCCACTTCGGGAGCGGGTACAGGTGCCGGTGCCGCCTGCGCAGGCTCTTCTTCCGTCACGCGACCAGCATTGAGGCCATACAGGGTGGCCGCACCCAAGAGGGCGACAAAGCCGATACCTGCGGCAAGGCCGAGCGCGTCGGACTTGCTTTTGCGATTGGCGACTGCCGGATAGGACGTCCGGCTGGCGAAATCGATCACCTCGGTTGTCGCATCCTCGCGCGGATCGCGGTCGGCAGCCTCATTGTTCTTTTCGGGCAGGCGCATTGCAAGTTTCATCGCCGTTCCTCCTATGCACCGGCGAGCGACATGGGCTCACCCGTTTCGGCCCGCTCAGGGCCATCGTTGATCAGGCGGGCGACATCGTCACCCGACCGCAGGATGATTTCGCGCGGCACGCGGTCGATCACGATCACATCGCCGCGTACCGCGTAATTCACCGGACCTTCGATGCCTTCCTCATTCGTGACAAGGATCGCAGGCACGGGCTGGCCAACAGCCCAGGTCAGGAAGACTGCTTCGCCATTGTCGAACACTTCCTGCGGCAGGAGCGTTGCTGCTCCTTCTGCGTTCCAGGCAAAGTTGAGCCGTTCGGGATCGAGCACGGCAAAATCGTCATTTGCGGCCGCCATTTCCATGGCATTGGCGCTCTCGACCGGCTCCACTTCGACCTCTTCGGCTTCCGCCAACATTTCTTCTGGATAGGTAAAGGTCAGGACATAGAGCGGTTCGCGGTGGCTTGGGCTCGCCACAAGGTCGAACAGATAGACACGTTGGTCGGTCACCACGGTCATATTGGTCGCGGCGCGCTCCGCAAGTGGTTTGACGAACAGCAGGTTCGCGCTGCGGCTGGGGGTGACCTGCCATTTCTGGCTGTCTCCGATCGCGACGTTCTGGATAAGCTCGCCTGGCGCAAAGCGGATGGTCGCCTGCACATTCACGCGTCCTTCAATCACCACGACTTCGGCGGCATCATATTCGCGTTCGACAAGGCGCGGGTCGCCCTGCGCATGGGCGGTTCCGGTCAGGGTAGTTGCTGCGAGGAGCGCCGAGGCGATGAGGGCGCGGGTCATGATTACTTGTTCTCCGATGAACGAACGGGCGCGGACTTGAAGCGGCTGCCAATGCCGCGTGCGCGCGGAATGGACGTTGTGCTGGACTGGGGTGAGGCGCTTGCTCCGGTCACCCTGGTCTCGCGTATGGTGGTATGGCCGCCAGTAGCGTCGTTGGCGGCCAGGGGCGTGGCTTGCGCCACGCGGATATCCCGGCTCGTGGCGGGAGAGGGCGCAACCGCGGCCCGGTCTCTCGCAGTGGTGTTGGTGAACACCGGCACAGGTGCCCGGTGTGCTGCAACGCTTCTGCCGCGCGCTTCGTCATTGCGGTCGCCCGACGGAGCAAAACCGAACACATTCCACCCGCTTACCATGGTGGAGGTGACCTTCATCACCATGAACATCAGCGCCAGATGCACCGTGCCGATCATGAAGAAGGCCATGGCCGGACGCACGTCGATCCGTCCTGGCGTTGACAAGAGGGCAGCCAATACGGGTGCCGCCAGTTCAAGCATCAGCGAACCTGCCAAAACCGCGAATAGCGGGGCGAGCGCCACGAGGACCACACCCTTGAGCCAGCCGACAAACAAGCCGCGCGTACCCTTGAACAGCGCCATTACGATAAAGATCGGGCCCAATGCCATCAGCACGGCCAGCGCGATCTTGCAGGTCGCCAGCACGCCCACCGTGCCGAGCAGGAGCATGGTACCACCGCTCCACAATAGGCCGGAAGGCGAGAAGATCGAGGTTGTCTCGCTGGCACCTTCGCCCCCTGAGACTTCCATCAGCGAGAACATGACCACGTCGAGCTTGTCGGCGAAAATGGTGGTGGCCGAACCGTCGGTTCCCATCAGCACACCGGCAATTTCATCGGGGCCGAGGACAACGAGATTGTAGAAGACACTCTGGAACGCGAGCCAGCTGGTGGCGAAGGTCACGACAACCACCAGCGTGATCAAACGCGGTGCGAGCGACGACAGTCCAATGCGCAGCCTTCCGGTAATCAGGCCATAGCCGATCAGCGCAACGAAGATCGTCAGCACCATAGATAGCGCGGTCAGCAATGCCCCGTCGACGCCGAACAGCCGCGTGAAAGCGGCCTGCGTCATTTCGCTCGCGGCGCAGTCGATGGCGCGCAGGCTTGCGCCGATACCCGCACCTACGTCTTCGAGCGCATTTTGGCACTGGGCCAAGGGGGCTTGCGAGGCGATCATTCGGCAGCTTCCCGATCATCGGGTGCCGCAGCGCTGGCAGGCGCATCGCCCGGCCACGGTTGATCGGTCAGGGTGGGATACCATTGTGCCGGTTCGTCTCCCAGCGCCTCGCGCAGCAGGTCGAGGCGACGCACAGAACTCTCTCGGCCGGACAGGATGGTGAGCACTTCGGGCGCGCCAGACAGGTCGAGCCGCACTACCACGCTGGCATCGGGCTGCCGCACCAGGAAGCAGCGACTATGCGCAGGCAGGCTCTTGATCAGCGCGAGTTCGTGTTCTGTCAGGCCGAAGCCATCGCAATAATCTTCGGCACGCGCTCGGGCATTGGGCATGAAGATCATCGTAGCGGTCTGTTCGACCAGCGCGGTCGAAATTCGGCTGTCCAAGGCATCGCGGGCGGATTGTGTGGCAAAACCGACCAGCGCATTGCGCTTGCGCAGCGTCTTCAGCCAGTCGCGGATGCGTGCGGCGAAGACCTCGTCATCGAGCGCCTTCCAGCCCTCGTCGATCAGGATCATCGTGGGTTCGCCGTCGAGCCGCTCGTCGATGCGGTGGAACAGGTACATCATCACCGGCGTGCGCAGCTTGGGATTCTCCAGAAGCGCCGTCATGTCGAAGCCCATCACGCGATTGGACAGGTCCAACTGGTCCTTGGCATTGTCGAACAGCCAGCCATGCTCGCCATCCTCGATCCAGGCGGATAGGCGATCGGCGAGATCGCCCGGCTGCGGGCGGCGGCTGCCGGAAACCAGCTCCTTGAAATGGCGCAGGCGGCGCAGCGAGCTGTCATTGGCATATGCCGCGTCCACCGCATGGGCGATGGTCTGCAGTTCTTCCGGCCCTTCGGCCTGCAGCAGCACGCCCAGCCAGTCGCGCAGGAAGGTACGGTTGGCGGGGCTGTCGGGCAGGGCGAGCGGGTTGAAGCCCGATGGCTCGCCGGAGGTGATCCGGTCATAACGTCCGCCAATGCCGCGGATGAAAAGCTCCGCACCACGATCCTTGTCGAACAATATCGTGCGCGGCTTGAACTTTTGCGCCTGCGCGGCGAGGAAGTTCATCACCACGGTCTTGCCCGAACCCGACGGGCCGATGACCGAGAAATTGCCCAGGTCGCCGTGGTGGAAATTGAAGAAGAAGGGCGTCGAGCTGGTCGTCTGTAGCAGTGTGACCGCCTGGCCCCAGTGATTGCCCTCTGCCTGTCCCAGCGCGAAACCGTGCAGCGATCCGAAGCCGGCCATATTGGCGGTGGAGATCATCGCGCGACGGACGAGATAGTTCTCGTTGCCGGGGAACTGGCCCCAGAAGCTCGGTTCGAGATTGGTATCCTCGCGCACAGCAACGGCGCCAGTATCGGCGAGCGCAGCAGCGACGCTGGCAGAGGCATCGTCAAGCCGTTCGAGCGAACTTTCGCGTACCAGCACCGAGAGGTGGTGGTCGCCGAACGCGACGGCTCCTGCACCCAGCTCGTCGCGCGCGGCGAACATGTCCGCCCGCTCGGCCTGCGCGTCCTCGTCAGCGGAACGCAGACGGCGCAGGGCAAGGTCGATTTTCTCGCGCGCGGTCTGCCTCTCCTGCGGGGCGAAGCTTTCGCTCACCACCATTTCATGCGGCAGGCGCAGCATGGCGTCGAGCAGGCCCGGGCTGGTGGCGTCGGGATAATCCTTGAGGCTCAGCATGCTGGCATAATCCGCACCGCCGGCGCCGCGCATTTCCATCGCATCGAGGCCAAAGCTGGCGCGGCGATAGGGCAGCATCTTGCCGATATTGGTGCCGTCTTCGGGCCGCCGCACGGGGCGCATCTCGCCATTATAGAGCGCCGACAGCAGCTCGAGCAGTTCATTGTTCACATGGCCGCTGGTGCCGGTGTAGTCGGACAGCGGCTGCGCGCCATATTCGCCGAGCGACGCGGCGAGGGCCTGCAATGCCGAACGCAAGCTGCGCAGATCCTTGGGGTCGACCTCTTCCGCTTCGGTCGCCTTGCCCTTGAACATGCGACCGAGCTTCTCGCCCCAACCTGCCTTGCCGCGCGCGGGACGGCGGACCAAAGTCACGAACTGGTCGTTGACGAAAAGCGAGCCGGAGGAAAGCTTCTGGCGCCAGCGCGCATCGATATGGGCAGACAGCGGATCGTCGAAGCGAGCTTCCAGCTCCACCGAAACGCGGCGACGGATGACATGGTGATAGAGCACGAAGCGCGCATCGAGGTTGCTGCGCAGCATCACCTCGCGCGTAGCGGCATGGGCGTTGAGAGCGTCGGTATCTTCGGTTTCGAACAGCAGTCCGGGCACCTGCAGCGCGCCCATAAGCGATCCGTCGCGCAGCAGCACGACGTCGGAATCGACCAGATGCGCATAAGGCAGGCGATCGCCCGCCAGCGCCTCCCTGGCGCTCCATGCTGCAGCTCCCAGCCACTTTCCGGGCCACTTGCTCATAATTCTCTTCCTTCGCGCCCGCTCACGGGGCGTAACTGTTGCAGCCCCAGCGCTTGTAATTGCGCACGCGCGGACATTTGCTGACCTTGGTGATCCAGAGGTTAAAGATGCGCGGCTCGCGCAGGCAGGCGAAATAGCCGATCGCATGCATGATGAAGGGGATGGGGATGATCCACAGGCTCTTCAGCAGCAGGAAGGCTTCCGCCGTCACGATCAAATTTATCACGTAATAATCGAACGTCACACCGCCGAACATTTGCGGGCGGGTGAGCGCGCGGTGAATGGGCTGGCGGATCAGTTGCATCGGATCAGCCCACCGCCGCCGCGCTCTGGATGCCGGCGACGATGCTCGCTGCGCCGAAGATGATGAAGACGCCGATGATGACGCTCGCGCCAAAGCGCCAGTTCATCCGGCCCGTCAGCATGCCGAAGCCCACCGCTGCCACCGCCATCACGGCCACGGCTGTGGCGACGCTGCCCAGCAATGTGCCTTGCATCCATGCCAGCGCAGCATTGATCGGCCCCGAACCGGCGGGGGCCT